>CAZPBV010000217.1:683-6149 GCA_964584675.1 uncultured Bdellovibrionales bacterium | reverse complement strand
TTTTGTTCTTCATAAAACCGTCGCCAAAAGCCGACTCGCCAAGGATATCACAGCCATGATAAATGGAAAGCTTAAGGCGGCTTCTTCTTGGTTACACAGGCAGATTATCGCGACATGGTTGCCAGGAATGTTTTTTGCTATCGCTTTCTACCAACGATGAGCTAGTCCTGGTTGATAAGCGATACAGATGAGAAATTCGCCACATTCTATAACCTTTCAAAACTGAAGGTCGAGATGGGTATGTATCCAGCCTATGTACCTCGTATGGCGTTCCTGTTCTGCCTCTCTATTTTTACATTCCTGGTGCCATCGCAGGGCTTTGCGCAACCATGGAACAACCGCTTCGCTTCAAATAGTTTCTCTCGTCCATTGCAGCTTAAGGTGCTCGGTCACTCCCAAGATTTTAAACTCACCCGCGCCTCCCTCTATGTAACAAAAAAGCTAACCGCTCGTTTTGCTACCCTTCAGGTCGATGAAGGCGATTTTGTGAGCGTCGACGATATGAACAATTTCTTTAATAACGGGGTTCCCCACTTTGATTCCCTTCATGATTCCGCTGATGTCCTGATTGTTGTTTTGCCAAGTAACTATGAGCTAACAGCTTCTGTCTTAGGTAACGATGAGGGCCGAGCACAGGGGATCGGCCTCGTTCCTCATCACAGGCAACCTTACGCCTTAGTGCGCGCACAGCAAAACCCTTTGGATCAAGGCAAGATCATTGCTCATGAAATTGGTCATTTGCTGGGAGCGACTCACTGCAGTCACGGGATTATGCAGCCCCACTTTGAGCAGGTAATTACCGCCTTCGATTTTGCATCAGATTCTCTAAGACAAATTCAAGATAGCCTTCATCGATCTCACCAACCTTTTGTATCCTTTCCCGCCCCTCGGGCAGTGGCTGTGAGCAACGAGTAGTAACTACGAAACGCTCGGCCAGCTCGCGTTTGATTTCGACCATCGCGAGTTCGGGCTCATTCATTTGGCTACTTTCCGCACGCTCCCGTCAGGGCGTGCCAAATATTAATGTCCGCACGCTCCCGTCAGGGCGTGCCAATATAATAGCGGGAGACGAGACTCGAACTCGCGACCCTCAGCTTGGAAGGCTGATGCTCTAGCCAACTGAGCTACTCCCGCACCTGGCTATTCGAAGGTAGAACTTTGCCACGATTGGAATTATCTGGCAATGAACATCGCCAACCTACAGCGACATAAAAAACAAAGCCAACTCCGAGACTCGAACTCGGGACCGACGGTTTACAAAACCGTTGCTCTACCAACTGAGCTAAGTTGGCAAACAAATTTACCTTTCGACCACCCGTATTCTCGCAGCGGCCCTTCGAAACACGCAAATTCGTTGGCGGCGAGTATACGTAGCCCGAATTAAATGAAAACTCAATCCCGCCACGCTTTTCAGTTTCCAACGAAGACAATCCCGTAAACTAAATCTCACTTCAAATTGCTTATCGAGCCTCGCACCAGCGCTACCCGCTACCTCGGTTTACAAACTAATGCGCTTTCACCATAATGGGTCCGCTTTGGACAGGTGCCCACGTAGCTCAGCTGGTAGAGCACTTCCTTGGTAAGGAAGAGGTCATGGATTCGAGTTCCATCGTGGGCTATCTTGTTTTGCGCGCCCTGTCGGGAACGCGCGGGCTTCGCGGCTTTTGTTTGGCGCGCCCAGTCGGGAACGCGGGCTTCGCGGCTTGCTTGGCGTGCCCGGCCAGGGACAACAAAGCAACTTCTAGGGTGAGGTGCCCGAGTGGCTAAAGGGGGCAGACTGTAAATCTGCTGGCATACGCCTACGGGGGTTCGAATCCCTCCCTCACCATATCGTTTGGCGCGCCCTGTCGGGAACGCGCCGGCTTCGCTACTCGTTTGGCGCGCCCTGTCGGGAACGCGCCGGCTTCGCTACTCGTTTGGCGCGCCCTGTCGGGAACGCGGCTCTGGCTTTATAAGTTTTCCTCCTGCGCCTCACCCCAATGGTATGTTAGCATCCTCGCTATGTTTACCGTTACAGTCTTCGGCGCAGGAAAAATTGGCCACGCTATTACCGCCCTGTTGAGTCTTTCGGGCCGATACCAAGTCCGCCTCTGCGACTATGATCTCAAAAAAGCAGAGATAATCGCAAAGAAATGGAAGTCTACCCAGGCCCTAGCTCTCGATCTGTCAAACAAACAAACTTGCGAAGATGTTATCAAGGGGTCACACGCGGTTATTAGCGCTCTTCCATACCACTGCAACCCCCCTGTAGCGGAAATTGTCATTCGGGCAGGTATGCACTACCTCGACCTTACCGAAGATGTGCAAACGACAGATACCATCGCTAAATTGGGCTCACAGGCAAAGGGCGCCGTGATCCCTCAGTGTGGGCTTGCTCCAGGGTTCATTAGCATCGCAGCAGCGCATCTGATGCGCCGCTTTGAAAGCGTCGATAGCGTCAAGATGCGCGTGGGTGCTCTGCCGATATATCCAAGTAACCGCCTCAAATACAACCTCACCTGGTCGACAGAGGGGCTGATTAACGAATACGGCAATATGTGTGAGGTGATTTCCGAGGGCCATAAACTCCTCGCCTTCCCATTAGAGGGATATGAACGCTTTTCTTTAGACGGCGTCGAATACGAGGCTTTTAATACTTCGGGCGGCCTCGGTACTCTGTGCGGTTCCATGGAGGGAAAGGTTCGCAATCTTGACTATAAGTCGATCCGTTACCCGGGACATCGCGACTATATAGCTTTTCTGATGAAGGAACTGCGCTTCAATGAGGACCGCGATACTTTACGCCAAGTGTTTGAACGAAGTTTGCCAACCACCCCCCAAGACAAATGTATCGTTCTAGTTGAGGTTCAGGGCCGTCTGAACGGCCAATATGTTCAACGGACATACGCTAGTTCCATTTATAACCATGTGATTAACGACACCAACTTCGGCGCCATCCAAATTACAACTGCATCAGGCATTTGTACCCCCCTCGATCTACTGCTTACTGGCAAACTTCCCCGCACAAGCGGTTTTGTTCGTTGCGAGGAAATCTCTTTGACGGACTTCTTGAATAACGAGTTTGGTAAACACTTCCTGGACGAAGATGCGCTGTCGGGTATTCGCGATTAAGCCCAACTAAGAATCTGATGCTGAATTCAGGATCCACTTCTTAGGTCCCTCGAAAGACCGTCCGAAGCTTCGACAGCCCCCACTCTATGTCGTCATCGCTAATGCTAACGGGCGGAGCAAACCGAATAGTCTGCGAACGAGTGTCCTTGCACAGGACCCCCGCTTCCAATAACTTACTGCAAAACTTCTTGGCATCCCCATGTTCGCGCCGAATATCGACTCCTATCAACATGCCAAGCCCTCGAATTCCTCCAATAAATGGGCTGTTTAGCTTTCGCAATTCTTCCAACAGATAGGCACCCTTGCTCGCCGCGCGTTGTTCCGGCTTCTCGTCATTGATTAATTGCAAAACCTCTAGTCCAATCGCACACGCCAACGGATTTCCCCCAAAAGTGCTGCCATGTGTTCCCGGAGTGAATACTTTCATGACATGCGCTCTCCCAACTACCGCCGATAAGGGAGTAATGCCTCCTCCAAGAGCTTTACCGAGAACATATAAATCCGGAATAACCCCTTCGTGATCCATGGCAAAGCGTTTGCCCGTACGACAAAATCCTGTCTGAATTTCATCGTCAATGAGAAGGAGATTCTCACGGTCGCAGATTTCTCTTAGATTCCGTAAGAAACCCGCGGGCGGAAGTATTATTCCCCCCTCGCCCTGAATAGGTTCCACAAGAATGGCCGCTGTACTTCTTGTGATGTGGCGTTGAACACTATCAATATCTCCATAAGGCAGTACGACAAATCCAGGCGTAAACGGACCAAAGCCTTTCTGACTAGCGGGAGAATCGCTAAAACTTATGATGGTTGTGGTACGGCCATGAAAGTTCCCAGCAAAGCAAATTATTTCAGCCTTGCTTTCTTCAACTCCCTTTTCGTCATAAGCCCATTTTCGCGCGCACTTAATGGCGGTTTCAACCGCCTCGGCCCCCGAGGTCATCGGAAGGACCGTCTCCATTCCACAATAGTGAGCTAAATTTTTACAGAATACCCCCAACTGATCATTGTAAAAGGCTCGGCTCGATAAGGTTAAACGTTTGAGCTGTCGCTCGGCGGCCGTAACAAGACGCGGATTGCAATGGCCAAAGGTGACCGCACTGTAAGCCGTAAGCATATCTAAATAGCGCTTGCCTTCAACATCAAAAACCCACGCCCCCTCGCCTCGTGCAAGCACTACCTGGAGCGGCGAGTAGTTATGCGCACTATACGCTTCCGTGAGCGCGATGTGATCATGCGAATTAAGAGGATTGTTCTGATTCTGCGCTGACACGGTGGGCACTCTGTAAAGTTTTTCCTGCCCCCGGATATCGGGGGAACGGTATCACATCTCTTATATTCGGCATTCCCGTGACATACATTAAGAATCGCTCAAATCCGAGACCAAATCCCGCATGCGGCACCGTACCAAATTTTCGTAGTTCCAGGTACCACCAGTACGCCGCTTCGTCGAGACCCATGGTACGTATTTTTTCAAGGAGCACGTCATGGCGCTCTTCTCTCTGAGAACCACCAATGATCTCGCCAAGGCGAGGCACGAGCATGTCCATGGCTCGCACCGTTTTTCCATCCTCATTAAGACGCATGTAAAATGCCTTGATATCCTTGGGGTAATTAATGACGAACGCCGGGCCCTTCACATACTCATCGGTGAGATAGCGCTCGTGCTCAGATTGCAAATCCATTCCCCATGAAACGGGAAATTCAAATTTTCGACCGCTCTTCTCCAAGATAGATATTGCTTGGGTGTAGTCCAACACCGCAAAGTCAGAGTGAGCGACTTTGTGTAGCGTTTCTCGAAGTCCGGAAGGAGCACCCTCCCGTTTTTCCAAAAATTCCATTTCGTCGGGGCAGTTTTCGAGTAGATAGGTAATGAGACAGCTAATAAACTCGCGCGCGACCTGCATGTTTCCTTCCAAGTCACAGAAAGCAATCTCAGGCTCTATCATCCAAAATTCAGCAAGGTGGCGAGTAGTATTGGAATTTTCCGCTCGAAAGGTAGGCCCAAAGGTATATATCGATGAGAGGGCCGTCGCAAAGGCTTCGCCTTCCAACTGGCCTGAAACAGTGAGACTTGCCTCAGTTCCAAAAAAATCAGAGGTATAATCAATGACGCCATGGGCTTTGGGTACGTTCGCTAAATCAAGGGTGGTAACATGAAATAAGTTGCCCGCACCTTCACAGTCCGAAGTGGTAATTATTGGAGTTTGAACATAGAAAAATCCTCGATCCTGAAAGAAGCGGTGTACCGCCATAGAGGCCGCGGAGCGCAGACGAAAGATCGTACCAAAGGTTTGAGTGCGCGGACGCAGATGCAAGTTTTCCCTTATGAAATCTAAAGAATGCCCCTTTTTTTGA
>CAZPBV010000217.1:0-673 GCA_964584675.1 uncultured Bdellovibrionales bacterium | reverse complement strand
GAAGCGGGTAGTGTTCGGGATCCGCTTCGCCGAGTAATTGCATGTCAGTCAATTGCATCTCATATTTCTGACCTTTTGCCGGAGAAGGCACGAGGTTGCCACTCACTCGAAGCGAGGAGCCGGTGTGAATACGCGCGGCAACACTTGAGTATGATTGATTGGTGGGATCGGCTACCACTTGCAAACCCTTAACGGTCGAGCCGTCACTGATTTCAATGAAAGAGACGTTTTTCGATTGGCGATGCGTTCGTACCCAACCATTGATGGTTAAGGGACCAGGCTCGCGCTGACCGATTTGGATTTGACGAATCGAGACGTTGTTCACACTTATTCTCCCCATTTAGAGACAGGACTAAGACTATATATGCTTGCAGCCGATCAAAATACCCGTATTTTGATCGGCTGCAAGCATACCGCGCGAAGGGGCGCGTCTAGAGGACTGTCATGGTCTCAGGATACATTGAGATTATTTGTTTTACGCTTTATACTTATCACTCTCTGACGATCTTTTCGTTTTCGGGGTGTAGCTCAGCCTGGCTAGAGGCTGGAATATCGCTCCCGCAGCCTTCTGCGGGAGCCGTGCTCTAGCCAGTCTGAGCTCGATAGAGTAGTGGATCGTTCGTTTTCGGGGTGTAGCTCAGCCTGGCTAGAGGCTGGAATATCGCTCCCGCAG
>CAZPBV010000216.1:0-6176 GCA_964584675.1 uncultured Bdellovibrionales bacterium | reverse complement strand
CAAACACGAGATGCTGAACAGATCGAAAATGCCTATTTCGATGCACGGCGCTCGCTTACGCAGGCACAACGGATGCTTTCATCCCTGGAAAACTCAATCCGAGACAAAGTGCGGGCCGGCATCGATCAAATGATTGGACAATTGGCATTACTTTGTAACCAGCCTGAAGACGGCCTTCGGTCTTAAGAAGTGGCGTTGATCCGTTATAGAGAGCAGGGCCTAACAGTGCCGCTCGGATTCACCAATGCCCAACTCGGGCTGCTGCGCTATGAACTGGGCAAAGCAGGTGATGAGCGGTCCCTTCAAAAAGCCGCTCAGCATCAAGAGGAGGCTTACCGATTGTTCGCTGAGAACAAGATGCACTCTCTTGCGTGGCGTTTGTCCTTTCATCGCGCATTGACGGAGTATCGCTTGGCACATAACAGCAGAGCAGACACATGGATATACGAAAATGTGCGCCATGCTTTACTGTGGTTGACTCGTTCCTCAATACACCTCAGGCTGGCCCGAAAAAATGCTGATCCAGCTCAAGTGCCATCGACCGGATCAGTGCGGCTCTCAGGGACGGACAGCGCCTTTGGCGTACTCCCTAACTTGATCAACGACGACGCGAAAGTCTTTGATTTTGCCATTCAAATTTGTGTCCAACTTCTTGGAAATTGGCAAGAAGCTCTTTGTTGGATGGAAAGAAAAGCTCGTCATACGAGTGATAAGGCCTTTTTAGAGGATGGCGCACTTCTCAATTAGACACGCTGCGATTGGGTCGTCCTTCTCGAACTTTCCCATCAGTATAAATCTTGATTAGAATATCTTCAATATCCGGCTCATGAATGGAGATATCGGCCACCTGATAGCGATCCACCAATGTCTTAATAATTTCCACTGTCGATATTTTCGTAGAGTCATATTGAATTTTCATGCAGCTCTGGCTTCTTCCCTCGCTGCCTGAACAGGTATCCACAGCAGCGCGACCAGAAAAAAGTCCCGCCACCTCTTGAACGTCAACCCCGCTCACCATATCAACAACAATTCTACGCTCTAGCCCTGGAAGATCCTTAATAGTTGCCAATGCGCCATCAAAAATAATCTTGCCACGATCGATAATAACAATGCGCTCGCATAACTCTTCAATTTCAACCAGATCGTGAGTCGTCAAAATAATGGTTGTTCCGAACTTCTTGTTAATATGCCGCAGAAATCCTCGTATCCCTGTTTTTGCCACCGCATCTACGCCGATTGTGGGCTCATCAAGAAACAGAAGCGGCGGATTGTGGAGCAAACTTGCCGCCAAATCGCTACGCAATCTTTGCCCTAAAGAAAGTTTTCTTACTGGCGAATGCAGAACCTCTTGCAACTGCAATATCTCTGTTAGTTCCGAAAGTCTTTCGGCAAACACGGCATCCGGAACCCTATAAATTTTTCCCAAAAGGCGGAAGGATTCGATGACTGCAATGTCCCACCACAATTGAGTGCGCTGCCCAAATACCACTCCGATATGACGGCTGTACTCCTTGCGATCGCGGTAGGGATCAAAGCCGTTGACTCCTATCTTTCCACCCGTGGGCTTCAATATGCCCGTTAGCATCTTAATGGTGGTCGATTTACCAGCTCCATTCGGACCTATGAACCCCACTATTTCCCCGGGCTGCACTTCACAGGTAATGCCATCCACCGCTGCCAGCGTGCGATATTGGCGATGAAAGAGATCGCATACGCTTCCCCAGACACCTTCACGTCTTGAAAAAACCTGAAAAGACTTCGCCAGATTTTCAACTGAGATAATTGCTGACATACATACCGACGGACATTGAAAATGTCAGTAGCCCCCCAGAGGAGCAATACTCGGCAGGCTACCCTATACTGTCCGCAAAAAAGCAGCCAGCATATTCAATCTGAGACCGACACTATGCCTTGCCCAAGGGATGGAGTACAACCCTAGCATGGCTGATAGCAGCATGTCCGCATCTCAGGAAAATCCAGAGAAGCAATTTATCTTGCTACATCCGATCCCTTTGGTTTTGTGCCTGCGAGGGGCTGTTGTATTACTCGTTGCTTTGGTCATCTTGCGCTGGCAGGGGATTATTAAGCTTTCCAGCCATTTTATCGGGGGAGCATCGCGAGATGCCGGCTTATATATCTGGCTGACGCAAACGACGGCTCGGGACCTTTTCGAATTACCTTGGTTTCATACTCAAGCATTTTATCCATATTCCGGCAGCTTGGCATGGAGTGATAATTTCATCTTGGTCGGCCTGCTCGCTAAACTTCTATTTTCTATCGGCGTCTCACTCCCCCTGGCATACAACCTGCTGCTCTTGGGCGCTCAATTTCTCAACGGCTTATTCACGTATTACTTTTGCCTGCGTCTTACAGGAAGCCAAGCCCCGTCTTTGGTTGCCGGTTGCGCCTTCCTTTCCTTGTCTTACTTTTCCTGTAACTTGGGACATCCCCAACTCATGTACGCTTTTTGGATTCCTGCGGCGATTTCATCGTTGTTCTCTTTCTTGAGCCGGCCCCATTTTATTCCCGCTATAGTCAGCGGGCTCATGGTAGTAGGAGCCTTCCTTACAACCGTTTACTTTGCCCTTTTTATCCTTATCTCGTTCGCCATCATCTGCCTTGGTGTTGCATTGCTTCATCCGCGTCACTATCGGCCCGCCGACTATTTCCTTTTTTTTGGAGGAATAGCCGTTGGTTTGATTCCCCTCGTACTCTTTGCACAACCATATCTGTCCGTTCGAGAGGTATTCGGCGAACGCGCTATTTACGAGGCCTATTATTTTTCGGCAACGGCGCTCTCCTATGTTGCCTTCTCGCCATTTAGCTTGATTTATAATTGGACCTCCGGCGTTAGCCATGACGAAGCCTTTTTGGGGTGCGGTCTTTTTCTGTTGATATTCGCAACTACCGCCTTTGGAAGAGCCTTTGGGGTAAAGCGTTTGCGACTTATGAGGCTTACCTTCATTGCTTTCTTCTGCCTTGCCTGTGTTTTTTCACTTGAAGACACTCATCAAGTCCTTCAGATCTCAGGAGCGACTGCAAATTACCTATGTGCCGTCAGCATGTGGGGGGCCTTGATTAGTTTGTGCTTTCTTTTATTTCACTTGGGCTCTCTGGAGCGTGATCTCGGTGTATCGCTTTTCACCAATCGAGATTTGATGGCTATTTTCATCTTTCTAGCAGTTACCGCATTTCTCTTGTCATTGGGCCCTCAAGGCAACCCCGAGAAGGGTCACGTCGCTCTTGGGATCTACCGTTTGCTTTATGAAATCATGCCTGGATTTAATTCAATTCGAGCCATCAGCCGCATTGGGATTCTCGTTCTCTTTGCTTTTTGTGTGCTCCTCGCACTGGCTCTCAACTACTGCAAACATAAACTTGCGTGGGGCCCTCGTCTGCTCGCTGGAATTGGCGTTGCTATCTTTTTAGAGAACGCCCCTCAATCAATACCAGTAGAAGAGCCGCTACCCGCGCCGAGTGTTTTGGAAGTTCTACGCAATGAAAGCAAGGCAAATGATGTTATTCTCTTTCTCCCTATGGCGCCCGGCACACAACCAAATGGACAAGTAAAAAGTTGGGGAGACTATGCCCATGTTAATACCACGTACATGAATTGGGCGTTTCCCCTCCATCGGCCTATTGTTAACGGATACTCTGGCCAACGCTCGAAATTGATGCGCGAATATCCTGGCCAGCTGGCACAATTCCCCGATAACCGCTCGCGTCAAGTCCTGGCATCCATCGGGGGGCTACGATTCGTTGTTTTTTCGTCTCAATTTGACCCATCCTTTAACCCCCAGATGTTTGCCAGCAAGATAGAGTCAGCGAAGGATAGTCTTAGGTATATTTTGGGAGACGCTCAGGGAAATTATCTTTTTGAATATATCGGGGATCAGAATCTCTCTCTCGATTCATATTCTCTTTGGGTCCCCGGATGCCCCCGGCGAAGCCTTCAGTTGGAACTTAAGGCTCTGTATGACTCCAAAATCAATGCGGCTACTGTCGATATCCGTAGTCCTGACACGATCCTGGATATCGCCTTTCACACAGTACAAGTCACAACCAATGGAGAATGGTCATGGTATCATGTGGATCTCCCGCCTTGTTCAGACCCCGTGCGCCCGCATCGCCTGACATTTTCAGTATCACCTCCTGAAGCACAAGTTTTTTTGCGTCGCACTGAAGTCACCGTGCAAGATCCCCCATGAGGAGCCATGACTGAATCCTGCTTACTCGGACAAACTGACATTCGAATTTCTCGCCTCTGTTTTGGCGGTTGGCAAGCCTCGGGCTGGAGCAGCTCAAATGACCTCTCCTTCAAGAAAACCTTGGCCCATGCTTTAGATTCTGGAATTAATTTTATAGATACTGCCGAAGCCTACGGAGACGGCCACTCAGAAACTCTCATCGGCCAGGTTGTTCGCGGCCGCGATCGAAAGTCGCTTGTGATCGCATCTAAATTTAGCCACTCCCACTCGGAGCCGGCGCTGATACGAAAAAGTCTCGATTCGTCTCTATCCCGTCTGCAAACGGACTATCTTGACCTGTACCAGCAACACTGGCCTCCGCGAAGGCCTCCACTAGTTGATGCCGTTGTAGAACTTGAAAGATTGAAGGCGGAAGGAAAAATCAGGGCTATAGGAGTGTCGAACTGGATGGACCCGGAATGGAGAGAAATTGACAATCCAGGCAGGATAGATAGTTTACAACCGTGCTATAGTTTGCTCTGGCGCAGTATTGAGCCGCAGGTTTTGCCACTGTGCATTAGACACTCGATCGCGGTGCTTCCTTACTCGCCTCTGTGTCAAGGTCTGCTTACGGGCCGTTTTTCCAGGGAGGAGGACATCCCTAAGGATTTTCGCTCCAAAAATCGGCTATTTTCGGCCTCTTCGCTAGCTGCCTTGCAAAGTTTTCTTGGAACACTTTCCCGATTGTCGCATGAATACGGGCGCCCCATGGGCGCTATCGCGTTACGCTGGCTCCTTGACCAGAACGGGGTGACAGCCGCCGTTGTCGGAGCCTCTTCGCCTCAGCAAGTCGACGAAAATTTAAAAGCTTTGTCGTGGCACATGGAGCCCCAGCACCTCACGCTCTTATCGGAATCGAGCTTGCCCTTTTCTGCTCACTTGCGACCCCACGATACCCTTTGGAACTGGCATCCGCGTGGAACAAGATCCTAATTCGTAACCGATACTGGCACAGGAACGCCCTGTTGCGCTAAACTCCCTTTATGCCGGAGAACATCGAATATGTCCGAAGGTTCCCGCGGAGGGATTAAGCAAACAAGGAAACGTGTCTATGAGTATTCGCCCCAAACCTATGCCCGCGATCGTTGATGCCATGACCCCCTTTCCGTATACCATTGAGACGACGGAGTCTCTCAAGAACGCTATTTCGATAATGGCGACTAGGGAGATTCGGCACCTTCCAGTTGTAGAAGGGCCTCGCTTGGTCGGGCTACTTTCGGACCGCGACATTAAACTCGCACTCGCTGTTGGCAAGGGGTTAGCCGATGAATCGGCGCTATTAGTAGAGGATGTCTGCGTCTTGGAGCCTTATATTGTTCCTCATACTGAAAAACTCGATGCGGTACTTCGCCATATGGTGGAAAATAGAATTGGCTCCGCTTTGGTGACACGCTCCGATAAGCTTGTAGGAATATTTACGGTATCCGACGCCTGCAAAAAACTTGAGGAACTATTAAAACTCTTACACCCGGACGCTTAGCGCTGGCGCCCTAATTGCCTTAACTATCTGATTTATAACGGTTTAATGAATAGCTAGAGCGCATCCGGAAATGCCAAGGAAGGCATTTCCGGATGTGTTCTAGTCAAACAAGGCCCTTTCCCTGGCCTAGGAGTGTGACCCTGAAATGGGATCACACTCCTAGGGCAAGCCAGGGATGGCTTGCGCAGCCGCTGGAGCGAAGCGCAAGTGGCTGATGCGACGCGAAGATTCGCGCCGGTCAAGCGCGAATCGTAGCTTGGAGCATACGACGAAATGCCAGGAGGGCATTTCGGGGTCAGACACCTAGCAGAGATTGTCTGGCAGACAGTATCCCTATCTGGTCTATTTGCACTAAACTACTCCCGTCCAGCGCAGAAGAGCGCAAAGTGTAATATAGTGGTAGCGCTTTCGACTCACTTGGCGGGAGGGGGTTAATCATGTCCATTCTT
>CAZPBV010000215.1:1475-6179 GCA_964584675.1 uncultured Bdellovibrionales bacterium | reverse complement strand
AATTTGCATTCCGCACCGCACGCACCGTCATCGCGTCCGCATATACCGCCTCGAAATCACTTCGAATCCCCCTCGGCGGATTGATGGCCCGCAGTCCAAAATGAGTACGCTGATAGATGGGTCTCGTAACCTCTTCCACAGCGGCCGAGCAATCGGCCTGATTTATCAACAAATTATAGACGGCCTCCTCAAGCGTCTCAACACGAACCAAGGGAGTCTGAAGATAGCTAATCACCGTGATTCCTTGGTGAGCCGGGTCCACAGCTGCCACCACTCTTCCAATTGACTTTGCCAATTTTTCAGAGCGGAGCGTCTCCCGGCTATCACGAAGCAAGAAAATCAGGCGCGGATCCTGATATGCGCGGACCACCTCTGCAGCTGCCGGATTGTCACAGGCGACAATAATGTGGTCGAAGAGGCGCGACGACAACCCCAGTTTAACCGCTATGCTCAGGAGCGATTTCCCGTTGAGAGTGCGACTCCAAACGTCTTGACAAAAATCATAGTTCCGCCTCGCCGGAATAACGAGCGATATCGGGCGAACATCCGCCAACGTGTTCTTAACCGCGTCCCGATTAATAATACGACGGCTTTCAAGGATACGTTCTGCCTTACTGGTCAAATTTGTCCCGTGCTGACGATAAAAAAACAACGGCAAATTGATATTCGCGCAGCGGTACCGCGCTCTGAGGAGGGTCCAAATGTGATACCCATCCTGCGAGCGCAAATCATCACGATAGCCTCCCACTGCCAATAGCACCTCGCGGCGAGCCAAAAAGCACGCGCCGTTGGGAGCGCTGTCGAGCATATGATTTTTCTCATACAGCTTTTCGCGGCGCTCATGCGATAGAATTTCGCCAAACTCATCGACCAGATAGTAATCGGAGAACACCAGCGCATCCTCGGGGTTGCTTTCAAGGTGCTGAACCAACACCAGCAGTATGTTCTCATCGAAGACGTCGTCTCCATCCAGGCGAATAATATATCTGCCGCGCGCCTCACTCAGCGCCAGATTACACACTCCATGCAGACCAATCCCCTCAGTTCGAAATGTGCGAATACGGGTGTCGGACTGATATAGGCGAATAACCTCCGAGGTACTGTCCGACGAGCCGTCATCAATTATCAGAAGCTCCCATGAGCCATACGACTGCCTCAAAACGCTCTCGATGGCGCTTTTTAAAAATCGGCCGTAGTTATGGCTTGGTATATAAACACTGACAACTGGTGATGTGGCGGTGATGTTCGAACTGATTTCGGACGGCGGCTGTTTGAAAGTCTCCTTTGAGGCCTTGTCCACATATGAATTATTACTCATCGCCCACCCCAGCTTGAATAACCAATTTGGGCCCCCTTCCTTGGATGGCCCCCTCCAAATAGCGATCTACGATCTTATTATCATACAATTCGTAAATAACCCGCAGATGTTCCGGCCGGAAGTCGCTCGAAAGAAAGTTTTTTCCCGTGCCGCGCTGTTTTATTCGCTCCAGCTCCCCCCCTGCGGCCACCTTCGCAAGAATCCGCTCCATCGCTTCAGCCGATGCTACAACCGTCTTGCAGGCAACATCGTGAATTCCATCCCCCCGCGCTAAGGAAGGCACCACCTGATGGATAATGTCCCCTGCGTCTGGCTCACCGACAATATAGTGGAACGTACTGCCTGCGAATTGAGGCTCCAAAAAATAGAATGGCCAAAAAAGAGTAGCCGACCCGCGATAACGCGGGGAAAGGCCTAAATGCAGGTTAATAGTCATCTTTGGCAGAAGTGAATACAGGGGCTCTCGGATAAGTCCGCACCCAAAAATGAGCGCTACATCAGGTTGAACGCTGGTAACAAACTCAACGCTGGCAGCCGAAGACAACTCGCTGGCTGGAATTCGCAACGTCGGACAGTGGGGGCTCTCCTCTGCAGGAAAATATCTATCCTCGGTCGCCTGCCGCTCAGAAAAGTGGCGGTCAAACAAGGCGCGAAGGCGGGGGGCAAGCGATGATGGGGACTCCGGAATCATATGCTCCCGCTCCTGAAGCAATGCCCCGCACAATCCAAAGGCCTGCTCGATACGCCGAGCATAATATAAGTGCCGCCGATGCGTTCCTCCAACCCACAAAACTCTCATAGCACCTTCTCCACGAGATCGTGGCGTTCAAGTTCTTCGAATATTCCTAAGACCTCCTCCAAGTTTATGCCGATACGAGTAGAAACCTCTTCAACCGTATGCTTCCCATCACCATAAAACATCAGCCAATTGAGGCATGAAAGCTTACTCATGCGGGAACTCTCGCCGCCAACTGCATGCAGCGAGCCCCCCAGGTTATGATGCAAGCCTCTTTTTCGAAGCATGGGCTCGCCGCAACTATTTTTCGATCGATACCACACCTCTCCCTCTAATTTATTAATTGCGCTTCGGTACAATGCCAATGATTGCGCAATATACTCCGGCTTCACAAACGATAAATCATCCAGCGACGTGTGATAAAATGGATACTCGTAATATTTGTCCTTGGTAATGGTGCCGGTTGGAAGACGTATCCCAGGGGTCGAAAACTGCCTTTCGTCGCTCCCATTGACGTCGAATGGATACAACGTAAAATCACTGCCTCTTTCGGTAAGGGCACGCACAGCAGCGCTATCTATGGCGCTATAGGGATCAAAGCTCTGTTTATAGCCGAATTTTCCGGGCCCGCCGACCGTGCTCAGCACAAACCCGCCCAAAATGCCTTGCAGGGCCACTCTCCGACGGGCAATGTACGCAAGCGCCCCTATAGTCTCCGGAAAAATCGCAAAGCGGTAGGTATTACGGAGACGCGAGCGTTGCGAAAGCTCCTTCAGCAACATGGCCCATACGATTACGCCGGAGAGGTTATCGTTAGCAAGAGAAGGGTGACATCCGTAAGTAGTAATGAGAATTTCACGTGAGGACTGGCCGCCAAGGACTCTCTCTCCAAGTACCACTGCTCCCGGCCGAAAGGTGCTCTCGATGCAAACCATATATGAAGAATTTGGGTCCATCGACTCCAATTGACGATGACTCAAACAAAACCCCCACGATCGCGCATAGTAACTCGTTCGATAAGGTATGGCATCGGGGCACTCAGGAATAGAAAAAAGATGGGGCCGAAGCTCCTCAAAGGAATACGTTCCAACGACGGGCACACTATATCCAACCACATGCAGGTTTGAATTTTGATAGTCGACGATGGTCTTTCCTCCACTATCTCGAATCCAGGCCCCTGAAACACTCCATTCCTCGGGAACCGTCCAATCGAAACAGACGGTTCCCGTAGGAACTTCGATAATGTCAAAAGAAGCGATTTGCCTAAGACGATCATAGGTTGCCCGCACCGCAGGCCCAGAAATACTGCGAGCCAAAGGGAACAAACCCTGAAGCAAATCTGCTATGGTGGCAACGTCTTCATCCGATGCGGCAACATGGGCCGCTTCTGTCTCTTTCATGAACACCCTTATGCCGCCCCCTGCGGCGCCCTGGCGCGCCGACCGACCTTCAGCGAGCATACCAAAAACCCCGCGCGAGCCAAAGACACGATCCCCAGACAAAGAAAGATCGAGGTGAGGCTCCCTCCCAGGAAATAGTTCCCCAACAGAGATAAGCAAGCCACCCCCGCGCCAAGAAGCTCAGCCATAAGCAAGCGCTCCTTTTCGGCGTGCCAATACACGATGTCCCGTAAAATACTTGAAATGGCAAGAGAAATTTGGGTAAGGATCAAAATCGCTATCAGGACAAAGTGAGAATTGTAGTAGTTATCGATCCCCACGAGCGGCATGGCTACCAACGCCCCTATAATGGCCGCAACGCCGACAAGCACCACCCCCAAAAACCGCCCACTGCGCAAGAACCGAAAGTCATTCAACTCGCCGAGAAGAATCGATTGCCGACGTAAACTTGTAAAAAAGAACTCAACGATAAGCTGGAGCGAAGCTGCAATGCTTACGAGTATGAAAAAATCTGGCAATCGCTC
This sequence comes from uncultured Bdellovibrionales bacterium, assembly GCA_964584675.1. Lineage (GTDB taxonomy): Bacteria > Bdellovibrionota_C > UBA2361 > UBA2361 > JBGSMV01 > CAZPBV01. The sequence goes on along the minus strand of CAZPBV010000215.1, from coordinate 2,201 downwards.
AAAGCTAAACAGGTACATTACCAGCCGATCGCTATTGGCAAGGACGAGCATCAGAAGACTCGATATCCAATAAACCTTGAGCCGCCGAGCATTGCGATAGGCGATAGCAACTTTCGCCCAAAAATTAAAAAAAATCGGAGCAAAGGCAAAAAATCGGGACAAGAGAATTCCATAAGAGGTCAGTGCCGCAAGCGAGTAGAGATAGGTAAATTTTGCCAGCGACGGCTCGCCGCCCGCAAGCAAGAGAAAAGCAGAGCCCGACATCAAAAAGGTTTTGTACAGGGAAAGTACCCCCCACCGATCAAACTCCTTACGAAACAGCATAAATCGCTGCATCTCGTCATAGATCTTGTCCGCCAGGAAGAGCAGACCAACCCCAATAGCGCCTGGGATCTCATGAATTTTGGCAACGGAGAGAAGTACAGAGACCGCCACACCGATAACCATCAAATAGCCAACGGTAACACTATACCGGTAGAACGACAGAGCCGGCTTCCAAGATGGCTTATCAGACGAGAAGTAGGTCTTGTAGAATGGGCGGTGCGGGTCAAATTGTATGAGCACCATAGTCAAAGTGCAGACCACAAATGCGATCGCCACCTCGCTCCCCAGTTCTTCGTGGTATCGTGAAAAAAAATAGAGTATCACCGGGCGGCATAGAACAGCGCTAACCCTTCCTATGAAATATACCCAATGCCGCTGGTTCATCAGGATAGCAGAGCCCGG
>CAZPBV010000215.1:0-1465 GCA_964584675.1 uncultured Bdellovibrionales bacterium | reverse complement strand
AACTCAACCACTACCTTAAAGGCAAAACGGCCAAGTACCCTATTATGGAGAAGGCGCTCATCGAGACGGCGACAGATACGCTCAAAAGCCTCACCCAAGGTCCTGCCAAGCAGCTTTCTGAATGGCAAAGCAAAAAAAACAAAAAGATGAAAATAGCGAACGGAAACGCTGGAAAAATACTGTTGGGCATAAGCAAGATCGGACAGCCGAAGAACATGACTGGCCGCCCATCGCGAACGCCGCCCGTTTAATGCGCCAAGCCATCTGTTGAAATTAAATAGTGGGTTATGCCCAAGGCATTCCAGGGCAATAACTTTCCCCCCGGGCTTTAAAAGGCACGCCAACGTCGGAAGAGCTTGGCGCACATCAATACTCGAAAATACCTCATGGTCGAGAATGATATCGAACGAGGATGGACTTGCTCCAAAACTATCAATATCACATACCTGAAAGCGAAGGTCCCCTCGTTCCTCTCTTATGGCAGCACGTTCACGGCATTTGAGAATTGCTTGCTCAGAAATATCAACTGCTAGTACGCGCGCGCCATGATCCGCGGCGAAAAAAGCAATATCACCAAGCCCACAACCGATCTCTAACACGTCCTTCTCACCGACATGATTCTGAACAAGCTGTCGAAAATAATTTTCGCTTTCACAAAGAAAATGACGACGAAGTTCCTCGGAGGCGAACTCCTTACTTGAACCATAGGCCGAGTCATAGTAGTCGCGTTCTCGCGCCTTCGCTTCTCCATAGCTACTCTCAGCATGCACCCCCATGGTCGAGTTATGTAGCACAAAAATGATGGCTTCCGTAAGCATTCTTTCCTATAGTAGGATCTAATCTGAGGGGTCGTGAAAACCTTCTCCCGGGAAGGCTTTTTAACGGTTCCATGATGAGTTTCGCTGTTGGCAGATGAGTTTCGCTGTTGGCAATAGGCTGTGAATTCGCATGAGTCCGCCGATTGAGCCGACTTGCAGTCCCACCTCTAAGGTAACATGAACCGATTAGCTTTACGCGGAGTTATTTTATCCTCATTTCACATCTCGATCTGGTCCTGTATGCTGGCCCTCGCATACGGCTTTCGCTTCGATTTTGAATTTAATCAAATGCAAGGCAGCGAGCCGCATGTGGTGGCTCTTGCCCTATTCCTCATCCTCCGAAGCGTCGCCTTTTTCTACTGGAGCCTGGAACGGGTTTCCTGGCGCTATGTTTCAACGCCGGACATAGTCAAAATAGTTAAGGTGCATGTTGCTTCGACGGTGGCGCTTGCCGCTCTACTGGCCCTCCTCAGGGTACCCAATTTTCCTCGCTCGGTCATATTCATGGAGCTGGTGTTGTCAGTCGTAGCATCGGCTGGAGCGAAACTATCAGTTCGACTCGGGTTAGAAGCTTTACAATCCAGAAAAAATAAAAGCGATCTCAGTTCGAATCGCAGCGTGCTGATTCTTGGCGCCGGCGAGTCGGG
>CAZPBV010000214.1:0-6278 GCA_964584675.1 uncultured Bdellovibrionales bacterium | reverse complement strand
AAGAGCACAGCGCTGACCGCAAGCCCGATAAAGCTGTGAAAAGTTTTTGACCGAAGGAGAACACCAATCATATTGACATCTCTGGGCTACCCCGGACTTCTCACCAGCCGAAGTCCAGACTAACTGCTTGGGAATCTAGAAGATTGGACCCCGGCAAACAATCCCCACAATAATTGCCTCGAATAGGGCTTCCTGAGGGGTTACCTTTCACATCGCCCCATACTCTCAAAAGAAGCCATTTGTGCCCCATGCAAAATTCTGTTAGAAAGCGGGGTATTCTCTTTATTTCTAGACCCGAGCTTTAGAAATCCATAGCGCTGTTGTGCTAGTTTTTGTTTAAAACTTTAGGTCTTAATTTTTGTTCAAGGAATCTGCGTCATGTTGAGAAAGACTCTACTACCCATGTGTTTGTCGGTCGTTTTGATGTCAGCCGGAAGTCTTCCCGTCCAAGCTGAGATAGCACCAAAGGACTTTGAAGAAGCAATGAAGAAATTCTTGGCGACTGATTCCGGAAAAGAGGCTCTTGGCTCAACTATCGAGAACTATTTTCGAGAAAAGCAGCAGGAAGCCCAAAAGCAACAAGCCAAAATGGCGGAAGCTCAGATGGAGGAGCAATTCAAGAATCCAGTAAAACTTGAAATTGGGGATAGTCCTGTTATTGGCCCCAAGGATGCTAAGGTCACCATTATTGAATTCTCGGACTTTCAGTGTCCTTACTGCAAGCGAGGACATGATACGATGGCAGAAGTGCTCAAGGCCTATCCAAAAGATGTGAAGATTGCCTTTAAACACATGCCCCTACCTTTCCACAAAGACGCTGACCCAGCAGCCCGCGCAGCCTTTGCTGCCTACAAGCAAGGCAAATTTTGGGAGTATCATGATGCACTATTTGAAAATCAGCAAAAGCTTTCAAGCGAAAATCTTCTGGAATACGCTAAGAATCTGAAGCTTGATATTGAGAAATTCAAGAAAGATATGGAATCTCAGGCAGCGAAAGACGCGGTTAAGGCCGATACTGAATTAGGACAGAAAAACGGTATTCAGGGCACGCCTGGTTTTTTTGTAAATGGCGTTGCTGTAAAGGGCGCGTATCCGGTCGATCACTTTAAAACGATAATTGATCGATGGATATCAGGTAATACATCTAAAAAGGCAGCCTAATAGGGGTTTGGGGGCCGCTGATCTTTGAAATAATTATTAAGGGGGAATGAGATTGTCTGTTGGGCTCATCCCTCTTTTTTGACAGCTTTTGAAATATTTATGAAATCGATCGTTATGACATTAGCTTTAATCACTGGGGTGTTCGCCGTTGGTATGGTTAGTGCGGCTGAAGCCGAGCCCGTGCACGTAACAATCAAAACATCCATGGGAAATATTGAGGCGGAACTCTATCCGGACAAGGCGCCAAAAACCGTGGAGAATTTTTTGGCATACGCGGACGGAAAATTTTTTGATGGCACTATTTTTCATCGCGTTATTAACGGTTTTATGATTCAAGGTGGTGGATTTACCCCTGATATGGTTCAAAAACCTACCAAGGCCCCCATTCCGATTGAATCAAGCAATGGACTAAAAAATTTACGCGGCACTCTTGCGATGGCGCGCACGAACGATCCCAATAGCGCTACAAGCCAGTTTTTCATTAACCATAAGGACAACGCCTTTCTCGATCCCTCGCCTCAGGGACCTGGATATGCGGTCTTTGGTAAGGTGACTTCCGGGCTTGAAATCGTAGACAAGATTGCCAATGCCAAGACTGGTAACAAGGGAATGCATCAGGACGTTCCCGCAGAGCCAATCGTCATTCAATCTATTTCGCGCAAATAAGTCGCTTGAAAATTGTTCGATCTCAGTCCCGCCCCCTCGTTCCGGCAGGTCATGAAGATCCGACAGATCCAGGCGTTCTCAAGCGCGTCCTCCTGGATACGGGGGATATTCCTCCCGGAAACATTAGGATGGTCAATTGGGCTGTCCTTGCCCCAGGTCGTTATTTCAATACTCACGTTCACGTAGACATGACAGAAATTTTTGTCATAGTTCAGGGCAGTGCTCACATGGATGTCGATGACTACGGGTTGGAAGTCGAAGCTGAGGACATGATTATTGTAGAACCAGGTGAACGCCACACGATGAGAAACAATTCCTCTTGGGAACTGCGATTTATGGTTATAGGCATTGTCCCAAATAGCGCGACGGTAACGCCGTAATAACGAATTGGGACCGCTTACTGGCCCCATGGCATCGGCACATCGAAACCTAATAACATTAGATTTATACAAATGATTGGGGTAAAATAGCTTTGAGTTTATTGCTATATCGGAGGTCGCTCTATGAAGAATATTTTGGTAACAACCGATCTCTCTAGCGAGTCCGTAGCGGCGTTTGCTAAGGCTGTAGAACTTGCTCAAGTCTTCAATGGAAAGGTCTACCTACTTGCAGTTATTGAAGACCCTGCTCAGGCAGCTTTTGCCTATGCCCTTGATTTTCCCGTCTTCCCCGATCCCGATATTCATAAGCAAGTTGTTGATAAGGTTCGATCCGATGTTAAGGATCTTGGGGCAAAGCACCTTTCGGGTGTTTCGTACGAAACCGCGGTTGAGGAAGCGACTGGTTCCGTGCACGGAACTATTATTGAATTTGCTCGCTCTCATAAGATTGATACGATCATTATTGCTACCCATGGTCGTACAGGTCTCAGTCGAATTCTCATTGGAAGCGTCGCTGAACGAGTCATCAGAGAGTCGGAATGTCCGGTGCTGGTAGTGCCTTCTAAGAAAAATTAGATTCGGATGGTCCTTAAACCTGCCCCTTAAGAGGAAGGACACCATAAGCCAAATCGTGTAATTCCTTCATAAGGAGAAGAATATCATCTGGTAGTCGAGTTCCCCCACTACCGGTATAACTGAAGGTCATAATTTCCTGGTATAGTCGATATGCCTTCTTAGCATCTTCGCTCGCGGGACTCTCCCTTATAGCTTGCTCCAAAAATATCTCGGGCAGTTCATCAACAAAAAAGAACGGTAGTTCCTTGTAAACAAGACCAAGCAAATATAAGACATGCGCACGCTGAGGTTTAGAAAAGTCAGCTTTTTCCTCTAGTTGTTTATGTAGGATTGCGCTTGCCCGTAACAACTCCACCGTACCTCGATAGGCGACCAACGGATCATCCATTCCCAGTCCTTGCCGCACCAAATTTTCAGCTTTAACCAGGGGTGGAACTACCCCCTTTGATTCATTTTGCCAGCGACGCAGTGAATGAATCCAACTTACCACCTCCTCATCTTCATAGGCGCTAAGTTTAACCTTAGAACGTATTTTCGTGAGCGTCTGTAAAGCAGACTGAGGATCAGGTTGCACACGAGTAATAAGCACAAGCCATTTTCGAAGCGCCTCCATGCGCACTGAGCTAAGCGCTGGATCGGTTGAAACCGCCAAAAATTTCTCCTTTGCCTTATCCAACTGACGAGTAGCAAGGAAAAACTCTCCCTGTTCATACGTATTGAGATTATCGAGGTTTACCGTTCCTCCTGAAAACTCAATTGGTATCTCATGCCGCGTATGGCAGGACACGCAGTAGTTTGCCGACGTCTTCAAGCGCCACAGCGCGTACTCTTTTTTTCCTTCCTTGAAACGCGCTCGAGCATCGTCAAGCATCTCAGTCATCACCTTAAGAGTTGAAGCAAACCCTGGTTCGCCCGCATACTTCGAGTCAACCCGCTCAACATCATGAAAACGACCGCTAAGAATAGTCAGAAGGTCATTAATTCGTTGATTATTTGAATCAGAGAGAAATAGCGATTTGGAATACAAATACGGCTGTAGATCCCGAAACGCCTGATACACCAAATTCATATCAGCTCGCACGGCAGAGGTCTTTTCTTGAGCAGCAATCCCTCCCCCAAGCTGTCCCAAAGTCACGCATAACAACACTAAGAACTTGCTAGCTATGACGATCCTTCTCATTCCTACCTTTTCTCCCGCACTTACTAGAATCAACCCGACCCATTGATAAATTTCAGATAGCTTCTAGCATACTCTTAGCTACTCCCGCACCACAAGCCGCGCCAGTTCGGCAAAATCTTCCTTAAGACCAAGCCCGATTAAAGTTGATCCCGGTTCAATAATGGAGTCTGCGGCTGGATTAAACTTCATAGTTCCGTCCCGTGATATGATGGCGGCGACCATGATATTTGTACGCTGCCGAATTTGAGCGTCTTGTAGAGACATGCCGCACAGTGGCGACTTTTCAGGAATTAGTATTTCCTCAATATGAAACTCAGCTCCATCACGAGAAATAGCCAATTCTAGAAAATCAGAAACGAACGGGCGAACAATACTATAAGCAATCTTCTGCCCTCCCACACGATAGGGAGAAATAATCTGATTAGCGCCGGCCCGTAAGAGGCGCTTCTCACCATGCTCGTCTTCAGCCCTGCTAATAATAGCAAGTGATGGATTCAATTCTCTAGAGGTCAGTACGACATAGAGGTTGTCGGCATCCTTGGGAAGGACGGTAACCAACCGCTGGGCGGTCGAAATACGGGCCTGTACCAAGGTCGCCTCCACGGTGGCATCGCCCTGCACCACGAGGTACCCATCCTCGAGGGCCTGATTTCTCCTTTGCTCATCCTTATCAATAATAATAACCGGTGTGTCATACCCTTCGAGCTCGCTGAGCGCTATACGCGTGAGCCGGCCATAGCCACAAAAGATAATATGATTGGAAATAGATTCAATTTCCTTACGCATTGGCCTTCCCTCAAAGAGCCACACAACCTGCCGTTCAAGAAGCTTCCGACTAACTGTAACGATGAGGAGAGAAGCTACGCCGACCCCAAGAATAATCAATACAATCGTAAAAGCCCGCCCTTCAGGACTAAGCGGATGTACTTCCTGAAACCCGATGGTAAAGAGGGTTATCACAGTCATATAAAAGGAATCAAACCAATTCCAACCCTCGACTAAAACATACCCTATTGTTCCCAAAACAAAGGTAATAAGCACCGCCACAATAGCGAGTAACATTTCACGATATTCACTTTTTCTGCTCATCCACCAAATTAAGGCCCCCGAATATTGAAATCCGGCGCGACGGCGTTTAGGTCTCATGAGCGAAGCTGTCTTGAGCGGTGAAGGCATAAATGTTGAAAAAAATCAGAGATTCATACCGAAGGACCTTGAAAATGTCCCAAGGTCTCCCGGAGGGGGCGCGCTATACTGCCGCAAAAACGGCCGAAATCGATCAGATTTTGACCATCCACACCAGACGTTTTCGTTGGCCGACAACCTACCACGTTATACGTGTAACGTGTTGTCACTCCGACAACAACCAAATTATGCCCAGTTGCGCCCCTGTCTTCTTAGGCCAACAATAACCCTATGCAGAAAATGAAGTTTCTATTTGTCTCTTTTGACGGGCTCATTACAGACATTGCCTGGCAAGTGGCCAAAGAAGGCCATGAAGTACGCTATTTCATTGACAATCAGGCAGAACGCGAGATTGGTGACGGATTTATTTCCAAAATTACAACGTGGGAGAGCGAGGTTCCATGGGCCGATGTCATCGTATTTGATGACGTATTGGGCCAAGGAACACATGCTCAACGGCTCAGAAATATGGGTAAACTGGTGGTTGGGGGCACGCCCTACACGGATCGGTTGGAAGACGATCGCTCCTTTGGACAGGAGGAACTTAAGCGAATTGGCATTCCGATTATTCCCTATCAAGAATTTTCAGACTTCGATGATGCTATACGTTTTGTAGAGGCTAATCCCGATGCTTATGCAATAAAGCCTAGTGGAGAAGCGCAAAATGTGAAAAGGCTGCTCTTTGTAGGTCAGGAAAATGACGGCAAAGATGTCGTTCAGGTGCTCGAGGCATACAAGCGGGTTTGGTCTGATAGGGTGAAGACGTTTCAACTTCAGCGCCGAGCCGATGGAGTTGAAATTGCAGTTGGCGCCTTCTTTAACGGTAAGGAGTTTATTACGCCAATTAATGTCAACTTCGAGCATAAGAAACTTCTTCCTGGCAATCTCGGGCCGTCAACAGGTGAAATGGGAACATCCATGTTCTGGAGCGGCCCCAGTGCGCTTTACAATGAAACGTTGAAAAAATACGAAAAGCGCCTGGCTGAAATTGGATTCATCGGTTACTTTGATATCAATTGCATCGTAAATGCTCGCGGCATCTATCCACTCGAAATTACCCCCCGGTTTGGTTATCCCACGATAAATATCCAAATGGAAGGTGTTTTGGGCAAATGGAGTGATTTGTTGTA
>CAZPBV010000213.1:5949-6302 GCA_964584675.1 uncultured Bdellovibrionales bacterium | reverse complement strand
CCTGACTTCACTTGCCCCAAGCGTCGACAGGGTGGTGATTCGAGATCATCATAGGGACGTGCCTGGAACTTGGTTAATCGCAGAGACTTTGAGAGGCTTACTTGGCCCTAGAGTCGATATCGTGCATCAAACAAGAGAGGACGCGCCGACATGCCATCAACTGATTCAAGAGCATTCGCCTGACCTTATTTCCCCCCGCGCGGATGGGGGAAAGAAACTTGTCATGATTGCCCCTCCCGATTTTGATAGTATTTCCTGTGTTCTCTCTGCTCTCGGGTTGAGCTACTCGCGGCAGAAGGACGATGTGGATATCATTGAAGCCAAGATTCGACGTACGGGGAACGTGAGAGTCA
>CAZPBV010000213.1:0-5939 GCA_964584675.1 uncultured Bdellovibrionales bacterium | reverse complement strand
AGTTAGGTGATACCATCTTGGACGCAATCCGGGTCATGGAGACGGTGGAGGGAGGGAATGGCCACAAAAATTATCTGAGTGTCTTGATGCTGGCTATGGTAAAGGCTGTGGCAATTGCGGGGACCAATCAGACTAATCCAAGCGCTTGGAAGGAAGATATTGCGGGGAAGGCCCTTAGCTTTTTTGCGGGTATCAATAGGGATGTCACCACTCGGCTTGCATCCACGCTACTTAGAGCTGCCGCACGAGTTATGCCTAAGCCACCTCCTGAGTTGGCGCAAGAATCTTATCAATCGTGGTGGATGGCCCATGTGGATCTGACCGGTTCTCCTAAGGAGGTAGTGGAACGTCTTCGTTCAGGCTTAGTAGATGTGTCAAAGGTGCCCCTTACTTTTCCGGAGGGTAAGGTGATCATGGAAATTTCGCCACTTGATGTTCTTTCGGCAGTGGCCGCCGATACCAATAGGGTGCGGATGCATGACATTAAGAAAGCAGCTACTTCCTTAACGCGTGGGGACCCCCCCCTTCCTTATAACGCGATTGTTTTTGTTACCTACTCCTTGCCGCATGGCTCGGTTACACGAGTAGTGGCAAATGGTTTTTTTAGGGATCGAGAAGCGCGATCACGATTTCCCTTCATGCAGATAGCGGATAGTGGTATAGGACAGGTAAGAGACGACGACGCCTTTCGGCGGTGGTTAAAAGCCAAGCAAGGAGGAGAGTAGCATGGTTGCGTTTATGTCGAACGGTCCAAAAGGCAGACCCTCACCTGAAGGCGCAGGAACAGATTTGGCGGATCTAGCTTCCCGGATTTCGAGAGCAGGGAGTGGTGCTCGAGAGTTCGACGCGGCCTTAACGGTTATTGAAAAAATGTTGCAAGAAAGTGGTTCTGTACAGTCAGATCCTTCTCAAGTCGATAAGCTTAGACTCCATGTAGACGCACTGAAAACTATGCTTGGTACACACCCACTTCGGGCACAGTTTCTCCCTCGCGTTCAAGCAATTGCCCAGAATTTGGGGGGGCGATCATAGGGTTCCATCTATTTACTCACCCCCAATTAAAATGCCCGGGTCGGTGGGCGGGATCTAATCGATTTTTTTTGCTTTTTTTTGTTCTAGCATGGCCCTTCGGGGAGCCCTGCGGACATTTTTGACATCCTTTAGTGCAAACGAGACAAACGTTCACTTTGCCTCTGACTGTGCTAAGGTCTTTCTCGCTATGGACCAAGCGACTGTTCTTTTTGACATTTCTTCTGGTGTGGCTGAAATTGTGCTCAATCGCCCCGATAAGCTCAATAGCTTTAATCGGCCGATGGCGGCCGAGTTGCTGCATGTTCTGAGAATGGCGGCTGAAAAGAACGAAGTGCGAGCGGTGCTGCTGAGAGGGGAGGGGCGCGGTTTTTGCGCGGGACAAGACTTGGCTGAAGTTGCGCCGCGTTCCGATGGATCGGTGCCGGACTTGGGAGACATCGTTCGAACTACTTATAATCAAATCGTAAGCGCTATTCGGAACTTGGAAAAGCCGGTTGTTTGCGCTGTTACAGGCATTGCCGCGGGCGCGGGGGCTAATTTGGCGCTTGTTTGTGATCTGGTTTTTGCGTCTGAGGATGCTAGCTTTGTTCAGTCTTTTTCAAAGGTAGGGCTTATTCCTGATAGCGGCGGCACGTATTTTCTGCCGCGCCTGGTGGGCTTGCAGCGCGCAGCGGCCCTCGCCATGTTGGGCAATAAACTGAACGCTCAGGATGCCGAGCGTATGGGCCTCATATATAAGGTATGCGCTAAAGATGAGGTCCTGCGGGAGGCCCGGGAGACAGCCCGTTTTCTTGCTACTCAGCCAACACGCGGCTTGGGCCTGACCAAGAAGGCTTTTAACTTGTCTTTTGGCCGAAGCCTTGCCGAGCAGCTCGACCTGGAAGAGGAATTGCAGCGGCTTGCAGGCCAGAGCCCCGATTACAAGGAGGGCGTGAGAGCCTTTCTCGAAAAACGCCCTCCCCAATTTACAGGAGAGTAGTACATGCGCTGCTTGCTTGATTCTACCTCAATAGTCGGCGTTATCGGGAGCGGCACCATGGGAGCCGGTATCTCCCAGCTTGCCGCGATGAACGGCAATCCGGTGGTGCTCTACGACTCATCGGCGACGGCTCTTTCACGAGCCATGAGCGGCCTGGATAAAAATTTCAATAAGCTGGTCGAAAAAGGAAAGTTGCAGCCGGCAGATGCTAACGCTGCCCGCGAGAGAATCAGGGCCGCGCACTCATTGCAGGACTTCTCACATGCCAAATTGGTGATAGAGGCGATTGTGGAAGATCTGGATGTGAAGCGCGACCTTTTTTCAAAATTAAGTGAGATAGTTACACGCGAATGTCTTTTGGCAACTAATACCTCTTCGCTCTCGGTGACCGCGGTGGCAGCGGGGTGCAGGGATCCAGGGCGCGCTCTAGGTATTCATTTCTTTAATCCGGCCCCGATCATGGCACTGGTTGAAATCGTGCCGGGCTTGGAAACTGCTTCGGATGCTCTCATTACTGCCCAGAGCCTTTTAGAGCGTTGGGGCAAGACGGTGGTGCGTGCCAAAGACACCCCCGGTTTTATTGTTAATCGCGTTGCGCGGCCATACTACGGCGAGTCGCTTCGGATATGCGAAGAAGGTATTGCAGATGTTGCTACCATCGACTGGGCAATGCGCGAGCTCGGTGGCTTTCGTATGGGGCCTTTCGAGCTGATGGATTTAATCGGGAACGATGTCAATTTCAAGGTGACGCAAAGCGTGTTTGAAGCTTTCTTTTTCGACCCGCGCTATAAACCGTCTCTTCTGCAGAAGAGCATGGTAGATGCCGGATTATCGGGGCGGAAGACCGGGCGCGGATATTACGATTATCGGGAAGGGGCCAAAGCGCCCGAGCCGCGAAAGGATGAGGATCTTGGGAAGAAGATTCTGATGCGGGTTCTGGTCATGCTGATGAACGAGGCAATCGATGCGCTGTATTTGAAGGTAGCTTCAGCCGACGACATAGATCTTGCTATGACCACCGGAGTGAATTATCCGAAGGGCCTTATCCGCTGGGCCGATGAGATTGGGCTTGAGACGGTGCTCGGCGAGTTGGAAGATTTGCGTGATTTGTATGCTGAAGATCGCTACCGTCCAAGCGTCCTCCTAAAAACGAAAGTGCGTAGTAGCAAGCAGTCCAAGAAAAACTAGGAAGATTTGGCATGGAACAACAGGCATTCATTGTTGACGGAGTGCGAACCGCGATAGGAAACTTTGCCGGCGTGCTATCGCCGGTAAGAGCCGATGACCTGGCGGCGCATGTGATTCGAGAGTTGCTTAAGCGCCACCCCAAGCTTGAGCCAGAGACCATTGAGGATGTGGTACTGGGGTGCGCCAATCAGGCCGGTGAGGACAACCGCAACGTGGCTCGCATGGCGGCCTTACTTGCGGGCTTGCCGCCGGCGGTGCCGGGACAAACGGTCAACCGCCTATGCGCTTCGGGAATGGCGGCGGTGGCTGATGCCGCGCGCTCGATACGATTGGGAGAAGGGGATGTCTTTATTGCAGGCGGAGTGGAGAGCATGAGCCGCGCGCCCTATGTGATGTCGAAATCGGAGCAGCCATTTTCGCGCTCGGTCGAATTGTTTGATACCAGCCTGGGGTGGCGTTTTGTAAATCCGCGCATGAAGGAACAATGGGGCGTAGATTCCATGGGGGAAACCGCCGAAAATGTGGCGCGGCAGTTTTCTATTGCCAGAGAAGACCAGGATCGTTTTGCCCTGTGGTCTCAGCAGAAGGCTGCCGAGGCTCAAAATTCGGGACGCCTCGGTCGCGAAATTGTTGGCATCGAGGTGAAGCAAGGCAAAAATACAGCCCGCATGGTCGAGCAGGATGAGTTTCCACGTCCCGGCACGACATTAGAAACACTCGCTCGGTTGAAGCCGGCTTTTCGTTCTGACGGTTCGGTAAGCGCTGGTAATTCCTCGGGTATTAATGACGGCGCATGCGCGTTGCTGATGGCGTCGGAGAGTGCAGTGAAAAAGTACGGACTGCATCCCAAAGCGCGCGTCGTAACCTCAGCGGTGACAGGCGTGGAGCCGCGCATTATGGGAATCGGGCCGGTGTCAGCCTCTCGCCGCGTTCTCAAGCGGGCGTCACTTACGTTGGATGATATTTCGGTCATAGAACTCAATGAGGCTTTTGCGGCTCAAAGTGTTGCTTGTACCAGAGAACTTGGGCTCAAGGATTTTGATAGCAGAGTTAATCCCAACGGCGGGGCAATTGCGCTTGGTCACCCGCTTGGTATGTCAGGGGCCCGGCTGGCGCTGACAGCAGCTCTCGAATTGGAACTTAAGTCGTTGCGGTACGCCCTTTGCACCATGTGTGTGGGAGTAGGGCAGGGAATGGCGATGATTCTTGAGCGAGCATAGCAGATGCTTTTGAAACCAGTTCTACGTGACGGTGTGCAATGACTACGGTATTTGCCTTTGACGGTTGTCGCCCGGTGATTCATGAGTCGGCATTTATTCATCCGCACGCGTGTATCATAGGAAATGTGATTATAGGAAAAGATGTATATATCGGTCCGGGCGCTGCCATCCGCGGGGATTTTGGGGCCATCATCATAGAAGACGGCTGCAACGTGCAGGAAAACTGTGTGGTACACATGTTTCCAGGGGTAACCGTCTCTCTTCAAGCCGGGGCTCATATTGGGCATGGGGCTGTTATTCACGGCGCTAACATTGGCCGCGACGTATTGGTTGGCATGAATGCGGTTGTCATGGATGGGGTAACGATTGGAGATGAGTCCATCGTGGGGGCGCTCGCGTTTGTGCCGAGCGAGGTCAGTATCGCGCCGCGTTCGGTGGTGGTAGGAAATCCGGCCAAGGTGGTAAAGCAGGTGAGCGACGAAATGCTTGCCTGGAAAAAGGAGGGAACAGCCATTTATCAGGCGCTTGCGGCGCGGTGCCGTGAGAGTCTGCATGCCTGCGAGCCGCTTCGGGAAGTTCCCAGCGAGGGTCATAAGCAGAATCAATTCTATAAACCCTGGAAAAAAACTCAGGAGACGGAGTCATGAAAATAGAAAGTTTTGCCCAAGGGCAATGGGTCGCCGGCGCAGGCAAGGGGCAAGAATTATTCCATGCGGTAACGGGCGCCTCCGTGGGCACGGTGTCGAGCGAGGGGCTTGATTTTAAAGCTATGCTTGACTACGGGCGTCGCGAGGGCGGTCGGAGGCTACGGGCAATGACCTTTCATGAGAGAGCGCTCATGCTGAAAAACATGGCGCGCTACCTCATGCAGAGAAAGGAGGAGTTTTACTCCGTTTCGGCGGCTACCGGGGCCACCAAGGCAGACTCATGGATTGATATTGAAGGCGGGATTGGGACTTTTTTTGCATACGCCAGCAGGGGCAGGCGCGAACTACCGAATGAGACATTCTTTGTAGAGGGCGAGCTTGAAGCCCTTTCGAAGGAGGGCACCTTTGTGGGGCGGCATGTGTGCGTTCCGCTGGAAGGTGTAGCGGTGCACATTAATGCCTTTAATTTTCCGTGCTGGGGCATGTTAGAGAAGTTGGCAACCAACTTTCTGGCCGGGGTACCCGCCATCGTCAAACCGGCTTCTGTCACCTGTTACCTTACCTCTTCGATGGTACGCGCTATGGTCGAGTCGCAGATTCTTCCAGAGGGCGCGTTGCAGTTGATTTGCGGAAGCACCGGGAATCTCTTTGAACACCTGACCTGCCAGGATGTAGTTACCTTTACCGGTTCTGCGGCTACCGGAAGGGCGCTGAAGCAGCATCCTGTCATTGTGGAGAATTCAGTGCGCTTCAATATGGAGGCTGATTCGCTCAACTGCTGCGTACTTGGCCCTGACGCTACTCCCGGCACTGAGGAATTTGACTTATTTGTGAAAGAAGTAGCGCGGGAAATGACCGTTAAGGCGGGGCAAA
>CAZPBV010000212.1:0-6307 GCA_964584675.1 uncultured Bdellovibrionales bacterium | reverse complement strand
AGAGGCTAAACGTTCAATAGCCTCGACAATTTGGTTGATTTGGGGCTTTGAATACTCGGCTGTGCCTCCAACCGAACGGCACTTGGCTCTCATCTGATCGCTAATGATAGATGAAAAAAAGATAATTGGAATTTGCTGAAACTGGGGATCCTCGCGCAAATTCTTGCACAAGGTCAGTCCATCCATGGTGGGCATCTCGATATCGCTGATAATAATGTCAACTTCCTTTGGTCCGGATTTTCGAAGGTAATCCAGGGCAAGCTTTCCGTTGCCAAACTGTAATACCGATCCAAATCCCCCTTGTTTGAGTACATGCAACACTAATTTTTGAAGAAGGGGTGAGTCTTCGCAATGAATCACTTTAATACCGCCTCGATCCAATACGGGGGTGGGAATACTGCCCGCATAATGTTCGACGCTCATGGAGGGGTCCAGGCCCGCCAAAATTGACTCAAGATCAAGAATGAGGACGAGACTATCTTTTCGCTTTACCGTTCCAACAACCGCCGCCGAGTCTCCGTTACAAGTAGTACCAGCTATCGGCTCAAAATCTTTCCAGCTAACTCGGTCAATGCGATCTACATTATCGACAACAAATCCTGTGCGGCGTTCATTGAACTCAACCACTACCAAAAAACGCGGTGCGCCCTCGACGTTGGGGGTTGCTATCGAACCTTTTAAGTGAATTCTGAGGTCAATAACCGAGATGGTATTTTCGCGAAAACTCATCACGCCGAGCACTTCAGGCGCCTGGTGCGGCACTTCCGCCAGCACGTGGGGGTCATAAACCATGATCTGGCATATCTTGGCAACATTAATGCCATAGTATTGTAGTCCGATAGATACAAGCAGGAACTCCACCTCGTTGGTGCCGGATTCTAATAGAATATTTCCGGTAAGCGCACTACTCATGATGTTGATCGCGCCCTACTTCTTGGTGAATATTGCCTCAAGTTTGGTCTGAAGCTGGTCGGAGGTAAACGGCTTAACAATGTAGTTTGATACACCGGCCTTGGCCGCTTCAAGTACATTTTCCTTTTGTGCCTCAGCGGTCACCATAAGAAATGGAATTGCTTTGAGGTTGTCGCTGGCGCGGACTGCCTTGAGCAAATCAATACCCATCATGTTCGGCATATTCCAATCGGAGATGATGAGCTTGAACTCCTGTGTCTGCAGCTTGGTGAGGGCCACTTGCCCATCTTCCGCTTCAGTGACATTCTCAAATCCAAGTTGTTTAAGACACGTTTTTACGATCCGCCGCATGGTCGAAAAATCATCGACCACCAGTATCGGAAGTGACCTGCTAATTGAATCAAGCGCTGACATATACGACTCTCCCAAAAAATGCGCTACCCGCTGTTCAATATATCGGAATAGCGCTGAAAAAAATTAAGTACCTTAAACACCCCCGTTTTTCTTAGCTAAATTTGTCTCAACCACAAAACTGCCCTCCGGGGTTGAAAAGGGGATGACAAGAATAGGGGACTTTGCCATTTGCTGTAGTTCGAGGTCCCTGCCGGTTACCACCATGGGGCTCGCCAATTCAAATGAGTATCCTGCCTCACTGAGCTCTCTCTTCGCCCCGCCGCAAATCATGTTGGTCATCTCTCCAACAGCATCTACCACATCCTGGCTCACCTCGGTAAACTGTTCCATCAGCATACGGCTAACAATCCCCAGTACGCTCGGCTCGTCGAAACTGATGAGCAAATTACCCGTCATATGGTCGCCTGCCATACCAATGATGCCGGTAACTACTCCAAAGGTGCGCGTATTGGCTTTTACTACCGGCTGTCCCGAGACCGGCTTGGTTTGGGTCATCGTCTCAAGCACGTTCGAGGTAGCTTTCAGAAATGGGTTGATGAGTTCCACGTTCATTCGTCTTTCTCCTTGCAGTGACCTCTAAGAGACGCCACTGCGTTTACGATCCTCGTCTTCATCGCCTCGAAGGTGGTGAGCGATGTAGCGTTTGAGCTCCGCGATATCTATCGGCTTTGGAAGAAATCTGCTTGCCCCCATTTCGAGAATGCCCACAATTTCCGAGAGCGGAACCACGCCTGATACCATAATGATAGGCAAGTCTTTCCATCGTTGATTGCCGCGAACCATGCGCACCAGTTCTTGACCGGTAAGTTCAGGTAGCATTAAGTCTGTTACCACCAGTCTCACGTCCTCGTTGTCTTGGAGCGCGTTCATGGCGCGCGCGCCGGTACTGGCTTGAATGCCCGTATGGCCGAGGGACTCAACTGCTCCCTGAATGATTCGCCGCGCGATAGCGTCGTCTTCTACCACCAATACTTTTGCCATTTTTAGAAGCCTTTGAAATCGCCATCATCGAGTGGAATGATCTGATTGGGGGTCAACTGGATGACGGAATCGGTCGGTTTCTTAGCAAACTCCGCCGCAGTAATAATAGTCGGTGGACGGTTAGGCGCCCGCCCGGCTTCCGGCGCTGGCTTGGCCTTCCTTTTTGTTGGTTTTTCGGCTGCCTCTGAGTTTTCCGTGACGGACCGGCCATAGATTACATGGGAGAGTCGACCCATGAGGGTATCAAGAGAGTTGGCATGAGCGGTCAATTGCTGCGCCGCTGCTGACGACTCCTCGGCCGCGGCTGAGTTCTGCTGGGTAACTTTGTCGAGCTCGCTCACGGCGATAGTCATTTGTCCCATGGCGGTCGCCTGCTCGTTGCTTTGGGCCGCAATTTCTTTGACTAGGTCGGAGGCTTTGATCGCGCTATCGCGGATCTCTTCAAGCGCAGTGGCGGAGTCATGGGTCACCTTGACACCATTGTCCGCAAGTTCTCGTGACCGACGTATTTTCTCGCTTGTTTCGCGCGCGGCATTAGCGCTCCGTTGCGCTAAATTTCTAACCTCCTCGGCAACAACCGCGAAACCCTTGCCCGCGTCTCCCGCCCGAGCAGCTTCAACGGCCGCATTAAGGGCGAGGAGATTTGTCTGAAAGGCAATTTCGTCAATAATTTTTATTATCTGGGCTGTCTCATCGGCCGCGGTCTTAATATCGGTAATGGCTGTGCTCATGTGTCGCATAGACTCGGAGCCCTTTTCAGAAGCTCCAAGCACCTGGTCAGTCAATGCGAGGGCGCTCTGAGAATTGTCGGCATTGTGCTTGGAAGTCGAAGATATCTGTTCGAGTGTAGCAGCGGATTCCTCCAGCGAGGCAGCTTGCTCGGTTGCTCCTTGAGCCAAGGCCTGAGCGCTTGATGCTACCTGACCGGAGGAGCTTCGCAGCTCTCCGGAGCTGAGCCCCAATTCTTTGACAATTGCGTCAATCGGTCGCACAATGCTTCGCCCAATCAGCCATGCCATGAAAAAGGTCGCCACTGCGCACACGCCCAGTACGATCCACACCAACATCTCCGAGCGATGCACGAAAGCAAATACTGCTGCTTCGCTATTTCTAACAAGCGCTATCCACGGCATGCCTTTGAACCCCATGCTGCCGGTGTGGTTGGCATAACTTGCCACCTGCCAAAGCCCTTTTCTGGCATGCCAGGAGCGCGAGACACCGGTCCCCCCATTGAGGGCCTGCTGGACAATTTGAACTCCTTTTTCCGCCAGATTCAGCTTGCCAACTACCTCCAGATCGCGCTTGATTTCCTTGGTGCCGCGCTGAGATGGATCGTAATCGACTAACACGACGCCCTTATTTGAAAGAAGGGTAATCTCAACCGTATCATAGCCAAGCGGGGCTAGGCTGCTGTAGGTCTCTTTAATGATATTCTCAACCAGACCGAATTGTGCGTAGTTTTTCCATATGGCTATGGTTTTCCCGTCCGGTCCCTTGACCGGGGCGGCAAACCCAAGAACGAGCCCCTCAGTGCCGTATATTCGAGCCACGTCGGGGTCGGCATGAACATCCTCTACTACCGTCCCAGTCAGCGAACTGGAAGCGTCAGTATAGAATGTGCCGGACAGAGCATCCTTAAACCAACGCTCTTGCGAGAAGTTTTTGCTATACAAATATTTTGTGTCAATCGCCTTTCCGGTATTATCTTGGTCATTTACTGCTATGACCTTTCCGTCGAGGTCAACTACCAGAGTTAGGTCATATAATCCATAGATCTTGACGTACTGATTCATCGCCCCAACCAAAGGATTGAGTTGATTGCCGGGCTGATACCAATGGGTCTGATCGCGTATTGCGGCATTACCTCCGAATGCCTGCACATCGCCATAGCGCTCAAATAGGTTGCGGTCAATGGTATCGGTAATGCGCTGCGCAATACTTGCATATTGCTTGGGATACATTTCCTTAAAGGTGCGAATCGTATTGTCGCTCACCAGTTCCACGAGCAGCGCAGGTACCAAGCCTACACAGAGTAGGGCTATCATCAGTTTTTTCTGTAGTCCGATTCTTCTCCACATGTTACGTATCTCCCCGCAAAATATACTATTAGGTCAGCTCAGCGAGCGCTGAAACTTCGCTCGGGAGCAGAGCCCGCTCGATATCAATGAGAATATTCAGTGCAGAGTCGGGCTTCTTCCCCATGCCCAAAATATAGCGAGAATCCACCTGGGCCCCGTAATCCGGGGCTGACTCGATCTCCGTAGTGCCAAAATGAATGACATCCAGGACCGTGTCGACGACCACACCTATAAGAATTGTTTGATCCTCCTTGCGAACATTGACTACCACCACGCATGTTTTTTCATCATACGGGTGTGGCGGCATGCCGAACTTGATACGCAAGTCAATCAACGGAATAATCTTGCCGCGCAAGTTAATGACACCCTTCAAATAATCTGGGCAGCGCGGTACTTTAGTAAGGCTCGGCACACCGATGATTTCCTGGACTTTGCGAATCTCCAGGCCATAGCGCTCAGTTGAGAGAGCGAACGTAAGGAACTTACCTGTCCGGTTCCCCGTGTCTGGTCCTGTGGCATTATCAAACATAGTCATAATGAAATATACTCGCCCTCTTGAGCCGGCTGTTCCGAGTCATCGGACGGCACTAGGATTTTCTCGCCGTTACTGCCTAAAAGAATAGATGGGTCGCGCTGCGGCTGACTAACGGATACTGCCGGAACCGCCGAATTCCCAAACACTAAGCTTGTGAGCGAATTAACTGTATCGTCCAGTTGTTGTGATTGAGAGGTAAGTTCACTACCGGCCGTTGAGGACTGTTGGGCCGTGGCGGCATTGGTTTGCGTTATCCCGTCGAGTTCGTTCATGGAGATGGTAAGTTGCGCAAGGCCCGTGGATTGGTCTTGGCTAGCGGCGGATATCTCGGCAACAACGTCCACTGCCTTCATGGAACTCGCATTTATTTGCTCCAAGCATTTCTCAACCTGACGCGAAGCGGAGACCCCGTTTTCCGCGAGCTCCTTTGAACGCCGTATTTTCTCAGCTGTCTCACGGGCGGCCGTGGCGCTGCGCTGTGCCAAGTTGCGCACCTCTTCCGCCACCACCGCAAACCCTTTGCCGACTTCTCCCGCACGCGCGGCTTCAACTGCGGCATTGAGGGCCAGAAGATTAGTTTGAAAGGCAATTTCATCAATAGTGCGAATAATATTGGCAGTTTCGTCGGATGCTCTCTGGATGGCGTCGATAGCTTCTCTCATTTCCTTCATGGCATTGACCCCTTCCTCCGAAGATTGGCGTACCTCAGAGGATAAAGCGTGGGCGTGTTGGGCATTGTTGGCATTCTGTTGCGCCATCGTCGAAATAAGCTCAACCGTCGTAGACGTCTCTTCGAGTGCTGCCGCTTGGCGTGATGCCCCCTCCGCCAGACTAGACGCGCTCAAAGATACTTGTCCGGAGGATTGATCAAGCTGGCGGCCGATGAGCTGAAACTGCTCGGTTATTCTCCGGAGCAATGCCACAATTGTTCGATGGGTCACGGAGAAGAAAAGAGTGCCGGAAAGAAGAGTGAGAGCTACGGCAGCCGGCGCAACAGCCAGCCATTGTGATGGCGAGAACCCCTCGCGGTTCATTAACCATAGGCCACCTCCCGCAATTGCTAGACAAGTGAGCGTGTTTCCAAAAATCATCCACAAGAGACGCGAAGTAAGTTTCACGAGATAATGTCCTCCCCCCTTAGGTCCAGTATCTTTCGGTTGTACGTATCGACAGAGTGCGGGAAAGGGATAAGCGAATTCTTGAATCAATCGACACTGATTGATGAACAACGTTACAATTCTTTGGGACACCATCGTACGTGCTTAACGCAGGTTCACGGAGCACAGGTAGGGCTATTTCAGCCTTGAGTTTTTCTTGAAGTATTCCGCTACCTATACTTGGAGCCAATCAAAATACAGGCATTTTGGTTGGCTGCAAGTGTACCTCG
>CAZPBV010000211.1:4178-6319 GCA_964584675.1 uncultured Bdellovibrionales bacterium | reverse complement strand
CAGGCTGGTAGACGATTTTTTGATAGAAAAAGTCCGCCGGGGCCTTCATGTGCTTAATGCCCCCTCCCCGGCTGCCACAAGTTGCCTTAGCATAGGACAATTCATTTGTGACAACCTGAGCCTATAGGTCCTTTGTATGGCTAAGATTGGCGTTGTGGTCGTTCCTTATATCCTTAATGACACCCACTTTAATTTCATGGCCCAGACCATTTTTTCTCTCTTTGGAACAAAAACCAATCACCAGCTCGACGTCATTGCTATTGTTAATCACTGCCGTCCCGACAAGAACGATATGGGTTGGATTCGCCCCACCTTTGATTTCGTTGAAATAAATGACCAAAATAATTTAGCGCGTGCTTGGAACAAGGGTATTACGAAAGCCTTTGAACGCGGGGCGGATTATGTCTTGGTCCCTAATCTTGACCTTCTTTTTCACGAACGCTTTCTTGATAACTTGGTGAGCTTTGCCCAGGCTTATCCGCAGGCCTTGATCTGGTCCGGCGTAGAATGCACCGATATGAAGACATACGAGGAAGCCCCTCCTGGCGAGGCCGTTCACCAAGGCGCTATGTTTAGCTGTTTCCTTATCGACCACCGCCTATTTGAGGAGCTCGGGCAATTCGATGAGCAGTTCTCTCCTGCCTATCATGAAGATAGCGATATGTTGTACCGCGCCAAATTAAGAGGGTTCTCCTCTCTTCGCACAGAAAGCGCGCGCTACTTTCATTTTGACAGAATGACCATAAAGGGAGCCAAGATAGAAGAAGACGAAAACTTTCTCGAGGGAGTAAGCAAACATCTCAATGAGAATTTGCAGAAATACAAGAATAAATGGGGCGGACCACCGGGACAGGAGGTTTTTGCTCATCCCTATCAACAAGCATCCCTCGGCGAGTAAAGCCCTGCCCTTGCCATAAACCGTGCTTGACCCCGCAGAGGCCGTACGAACCAAGCAAACTCATAGGAGGCGAGTATAACCGTCAATGCTGACTTTCCAGCCAGCGTTCTGCTTCAATTGCTGCCATACATCCGCTGCCGGCGGCCGTAATAGCCTGACGAAACACATGATCCTGCACGTCCCCGCAGGCAAATACTCCGGCAATATTAGTCGCGGTTGAATTGGGCTTTGGCTTTAGGTAGCCGTTGGGGTCCATATCCAAGGCGCCTTTAAAAAGTTCGGAATTTGGAGAATGTCCAATAGCTACAAACACTGCATCGGATTGAACTCGTTCTTCTACTCCGCTCTGTGTATCGGTGAGGACAACACCGGTAACCCCTGACTCCTTAGACCCGATAATATCCTTTACTGCCCTATTCCACAGCGGCACTACCTTAGGATTATTGAGGACCCGGTCTTGCATGATCTTTGATGCGCGCAAAGAATCGCGCCTATGAACAAGCAAGACTTTACTGCCAAAGCGGGTCAGAAAATTAGCCTCTTCGCATGCCGAGTCCCCGCCCCCTACGACCATGATAACCTTGTTTCTAAAAAATGCACCGTCACAAGTGGCGCAGGTTGATAGGCCGTACCCCATTAATACTTTTTCACATGGAAGCCCAAGAAGCTTTGGCGTTGCGCCAGTAGCGACGATCAGCGCATCGCACGTAAAAGAGTGCTTGTCTGACTTTAAGGTGAAAGGGCGAGTTGACAGATCGGCGAAAGTTACGCGATCTATGAGAACTTCTGTCCCGAAACGAACTGCCTGCTTTTCCATAAGCTGCATCAGATCGGGCCCCATAACTCCTTCTGGAAATCCTGGAAAATTCTCAACTTCAGTAGTGGTGGTAAGCTGTCCGCCAGGCAAGGGGCCATGGATAAGGAGGGGGGAGAGATTCGCTCTTGCGGTATAAATGGCGGCTGTAAGCCCAGCCGGTCCGGAGCCAAGAATAATAACTTTGCGGTGGTTGCTATTTTCTTTCATGTAATGCCTGATAAACTAATTTAGGCTATACGCACATCAGGCATCATAAGATAGACAAAGTCCTAATTGCAAACCGAGGAGAGATAGCGCTCCGAATTCAAAGAGCTTGTTCAAAACTCGGTATTGCTACAGCCAGTATTGCATCGGAGGCGGACAAGAATTCTTTATTTGCCCGTCGTGCCGAAGAACTGCACGTTATCGGGCCAGCGCCGGCAAAGG
>CAZPBV010000211.1:2744-4168 GCA_964584675.1 uncultured Bdellovibrionales bacterium | reverse complement strand
GACTCCTACCTTAATCAGTCAAAGCTTATTGCGCTTGCGAAATCTTGCGAATGCAACGCTGTGCATCCAGGCTATGGATTTCTTTCCGAGAGTGATGAGTTTGCGCGGGCGGTTCAATCCGCTGGTCTAATTTTTATTGGCCCGGAGCCCGATAGTATAGCGGCCATGGGACACAAAACCAAAGCTAAGGCTAAGGTTAAGGAATTTAATGTTCCGTGTGCTCCAAGTTCGCCGTCGGGGCTAAGCGACAAAGAGCTTCTTGAAGAGGGGACAAAGATAGGCTTTCCTCTCCTTATTAAGGCGGTCGCCGGCGGCGGTGGGCGAGGAATGCGTATCGTGCGCTCACGAGATCAGCTTGCACAAGAAATTCCGCGCGCCCGCGGGGAAGCCCAAAAATTTTTCTCCAACCCTGATATTTTCTTGGAGCGCTATATTGAAAATCCTCGCCATGTCGAGGTCCAGGTTTTGGGCGATTCCCATGGCAACATTATTCATCTGGGAACGCGAGACTGCTCTACTCAGCGAAGACATCAAAAGATTATTGAAGAAGCGCCGGCACCGGGCCTTGCTTCGGAATTGCGGGAACGGATACATGCTGCCGCGGTAGGAGCCGCTCGCAGCGTGAACTATGAGAGCGCCGGTACCGTTGAGTTTTTGTTGAAGGAGGGAGAATTTTTTTTCCTGGAAATGAATACGCGAATTCAAGTTGAGCACCCGGTTACGGAAATGGTAACCGGTCTCGATTTGGTGGAGCTTCAATTGCGCATTGCTCGAGGAGAAAAGCTCCCCCTTACTCAGGACCAGGTAACTATAAGCGGCCATGCAATGGAGTTTCGAATTAATGCCGAAAACCCTGAAACAAACTTTTGTCCAGCCTCTGGAGTGGTAACTCGCTTGGAGTTTCCTCCTGAGGAAACTGATATTCGAGTGGATAGTGGTTTTGAGTCTGGCGATGAAATACCGTTATTCTATGATTCGATGCTGGCAAAGGTGATTGTGAAAGCACCCTCCCGTGCTCAGGTAATCGACAAAAGCATAGGCATTTTAAATAGTTGCCTCGTTGAGGGAGTGCCATCGGTGCTTGATTACCATCGGTGGCTTCTATATAATGGGCTGTTTCGGGAAGGGCCCCTTGATATAGGATTCGTCGAGAGAGAGTTTAATCCTGAGTTCATCAAGGAACTGCGGGCTTGTTCAGCAAGGGATCCGCTTTGGCGAGAGCCCTTAGGAGGGAGTGAAGTGAAAGACAGCTATAACTATACGTCCAAGAAATTTGACGTTCCCTACACTATTGAAGTTCTTCACTGTAAAGATGGTTTTTTTATGGCGATGCCGGTTGATGAGGCTGGCCGCCATGCGAAGAACAGATTTTGCCGGCTTTCCAATGGCAAACGAACTGCTATTGAGTCAGTGATTCGGGAGGT
>CAZPBV010000211.1:0-2734 GCA_964584675.1 uncultured Bdellovibrionales bacterium | reverse complement strand
AACGCCACCGGCTGAGATCTTTAATTAGCCCTCAGTTTTCCGTTATGAAAACCCGCCACGTAGTAACCCCCGTAGAGGCCCCGGGGGTTATAGAACTTTTGCTGCCGACGCGCGGAAGGCCTCAGCAGTGTCTTGATCTTCTGCATTCGTTGGAAGCCCATACCGAAGAGAAGCACCTTCTTACGGTGGCGTGCTTTGTTGATGCGGACGACACTCCGACTCGGGAATTCTTTGAGGGGGGTGTGGTCAAAAGCCTGCCATTTCGGATCGAGGTGTTTGTTGGTCCGCAAACCGACACCCAGGGAGAGCGCTACAACCTGCTTCGTGAGGCCATTCGTCCTTATCCGGAATTTTATATGCCCATGGCGGATGATGTGGTTTTTTCGACGCGTGGTTGGGATACGATGGTGCGAAACGCGTTTTCGTCCTTCGAAGATCGAGTCCTCATGTGTTATCCGCGCGATTCAACCGTGCCCGAGACACAGGCGACTTACACTATACTTCACGCCGATTGGACCAATGTGACCGGCCGGTTTTCTACTGAAGTTTTTCCGTTTTGGTATGAAGATTCATGGGTTGATGAAGTGGCCTTCTTGATCGGCCGAAAAAAATTAGTGCCGTTTGAGGTCGTAGCCCCAGGGGGAAAGGGCAAAACCCAAGGTATGCGCAACCTTGTATTCTGGGAACGTTTCTATTGGAATCTGCTCGATGCTCGAGCGAAAGAGGCAACCGCTCTTATGAGCCTGATTCAGAGAAAAGATCCGGTCGTATTTCAGGAGCTTATGTCGGCATATGGCGAACGTTTGGCATCCTTGCAGGCGAGAGCGCGGACCATAGACGACAATCAATTGTCAGATTTGGAAAAATCGCTTACAGGAGTTATCTCTGGAACTCCGCCAGGAGAAAAATATCTTCGAGTCGAACAGCAGGCAGTTTGGGAAATTACCCGGCGACTGCGGGAGATGGTTTGTTCCGGGACTCTGGAGTGCCTACAGAGCCACCTTATGAATCTGGCGCATGCTTCCCAAGAAGTTTTCCACCTTGGACCCACTTAGGGTACGGGGCCTCAAGGCTCAAGCGTTCTCCTGTTCTTGGATGCGTGAAGGTCAACAAGCGGGCATGAAGAAGAAACCCGGGGATCGAAGGATTATCCCCATTCGCTAATTGGCGAAGTTGGAGTCGTGAGCCATACAGGGAATCTCCTACGAGAGGATATCCGCTATGGGCCGCGTGAGCGCGCACTTGATGGCGTCGAGCTGGAGAAGCTTCGCCTTCAATCAACGAAAGACGGTGTGCGGGGAAAAAAAGGAGAGGCCGAAAACAGGTGCTAGCCCTAAGTGTCCGGGGCGGCGGTTTTGCGGCGCAGTACACCCGAACCTTTTTTGATCGTCGATAGGGCGAGCCAAGAAAGCTATCTACTGAAAAGCTTTTCTGCGGACGACCTTCCACTAAGACGTGATATATTTTTTGAATTTCGCCTAATTTTAGCTTTTGACTAAGCGCCACCCAATCCCGGCGAACTTTAGCTCCCAGAACTATTCCGCTTGTTTCAAAATCTAATCGCTGGATGAGGCCGGCGTCCCCTTTTTTCGGGGCAACCAGGCCGAGAGACGGTGCATGTTCCAGAAGAATAGAGGCCAGAGACACCATACAAGATCGGGGGTTTGCTACGGAATGGAGCAGAGAAGGCTTGTTGAGAACGAACAAGAAGTCATCCTCATAGAGGACCTCAATCGCGGAAGAGGAACAAAGATTGATATTCTTCACGTTAGTGAAAGGTAATTTCTTGCTCGTGTTG
The DNA here is from genome assembly GCA_964584675.1 of uncultured Bdellovibrionales bacterium. GTDB lineage: Bacteria > Bdellovibrionota_C > UBA2361 > UBA2361 > JBGSMV01 > CAZPBV01. Next base: position 936 of record CAZPBV010000211.1, on the reverse strand, counting down.
AACCCTCTTGGAGTCAGAAATTGCCGCCTGCATTTGTGACATCAAGCTTCTCTGGTTCGTCGTCAGCCGGTCAACGAGTTCATCAATTTTTTTTGAGTACTCATCGAGGGCCCACTGAGGGGTTTCTCTTGTGCGCCGAGCCGAGAGAGTAGCGCGGCTTTGGCGGGCATCAAACAAAGCTCGTAACAGCTCGCTACGGGATAGAACGAGGTCTTCGATGATAGGAAGATTGTCAACTCGTCTGGAGAGCTTATCGGCCACCAAAACCATGCGACTGAGGATGCCTACATGGTGGTTATGAACTTTTTCTATCAGTTCCTTATCTGTTCGCACACTATCGTAAAAAAAAGCCAGCACCAATTGACTCAGGGCCTCGTGATACTCATTTTTTCCTATGCGGGAATCCGCATCCTCAAGAATGCGTTGTTTCTGACGAAAACGCACCCGCTCAGCAAATGCTTTGGTATCTTGTAGCAAGGGCATTACAAAGCATGACAACAGCCAGGCAATGATACCCACCCCGATAAGTCCGAGGGTAATGGAAACTATGGTCAAGAGAATGGCCTCCACAATATCTCTATATTGTAGCTGATGTTGTCGACGAGGATAAGGCTTCAAACACCCTTTCCAGTAATCGAAAGTGGTGGATGTTAAGATGAGAGGCGGACTCCCAGTGCTCATAAACATCGACTTGACCCCCACAGAGGTCATGCGAACTAGGCAAATTCATTGGCGGAGAGTATTAATTTACAACACCCTGAGCCCTTCGGTCGGCATCTTATTCCACATGGTAGTTTAGGCAGGAGTTAGGATAGTAGGATAAAAAGCCATAGTGATGTCAATGAGTTATAGCGCTGGAAATGAATTCCACCTGGTAGTAGAAGCTCCTTTGAGTGGTGCTGAAGAGACCCGCAAGAAGCTGGAGCGGATACTTAG
>CAZPBV010000210.1:0-6360 GCA_964584675.1 uncultured Bdellovibrionales bacterium | reverse complement strand
GGGGGTATACTTGCGGCCAATCAAAATGCCAGCATTTTGATTGGCCGCAAGTATATTACATAAAAACGCTCTGGGAGGTACCATTATGACATTACCCCCCTTCCCAAATTGAGTACTTCTCAAATCCCGACTAAACTATCCCCATGCCTCAAGTCGAAGCCCCCCGCCAGGGTCATACAGGGACCACTTCCGTTTTCCAACGCCACCCGTGGGCTACTTTTCTTTTCGGTTCTTCTCTTGCCTTGGCAGGCGGTGGGGCGCTTTTTAATGGTATTCGGACTCTTGGTGACATCGCTGTTAATCGGATGTGGGAAAATCCCCTGGAGCGCACCGTTCGTACTGAGCTTGTACCGCGCTGGAGGCAGATAGCGTCTCGAGTTCCTGAATGCTCTTCTCTTGAGAGCCTGCCCGATAGTGACGAGTTTTGGCTTTCATTCTCTCAACTCCCGGATAGCGAGACCGCTTTTATTCGATCGCTTCAGGGACGAACAGATGAATTTGATGCGGTAATCCTTGAGGCGGCGCTGTCACAGCTGAAGGCCCTTCAGCTTGGTCATAGCGAGGCATTCGATGCTCTTGCCAAAATTACTTTTTCCCGAGTTGTGGCACAAGCATCGCGTGAAGAGTGGTCTCAATTTATTGCTCAACGCTTTGGCGTTGACGACTGTTCTTTGCCGGCCATGGAAAACGAGTTTTTTTCCATGAGCGCCCAAGTCCAATGTCTTTCTGCCCTTGGCGCGGCGCGCGTGTACGACATTGCCAGTCCCCAAGGGGCGGTTAAGATAGCCTTACAGGGGTCGGGCGTGTTGCGCCGCTTGCGTCAGGAAGATTTGGAAACACGAAATCAGTGGGAGGCGGGATACCAGGCATATGAGAAGGCTAACCCTAACCATCCATTCTTGCTTGCCGATCCCGAAAAATATAGAGCTTGGCATGAGGCTGTGACTGAGACTGCCATGGCGCGATTTTCCATGTCAGATTCCCCGCCCTCATCTCGCGGGCGCCGGGAAATGAGAGGACTTCGAGCAGGCCTGATGGTTCTCAATAACACTACGGAGCGGGCCGAGCTTGTGGCTCTGTTTGCGGAGCGCCTTTCTTTGCTTGGATGCGATTGTCAGTTGCCTAAGGCTTTTGTTCCTACCACGCCCGGCGAAAATGATTGCCAAGTTCCAAGCGGGTCGTTTCAATTTTACCCGATATCCGGCGAAGATATTTTTGGTGAAGCGAGCCTTCCTTCAGGCTTTTCCAAAAAGTGAGTCCAGCGCCAAGAGCGATGCCATGTTCCAATCTTTGGCACCGCCAAGAGGTTTGTCAGAATGTTCCGGCGCCACTGCGGGAGAAAATACTCGCCCCACTTGCCGGTTGGAATCTGAGAATGAGCCAAACCGGAAAAAATCTCCTATCGATGAACTGTTTGCTCCCTTTCGGAAAAGGGCGCGCTTCAGTCGGCGTGAACTCTTGAAGCCAGAGACTGAAGAATGGGGAGGCGAAATTTGTGTGTGCAGTCTCACCAGCCTCAGCGGGGTCAGGTAGAGCCCCCAACCTCAGCTAAATAGTCTTTCTCACACAAAACCGGTTCTGCCCGATCGGGCGCATGGGTAGTTTCAATCATGCTGCCGCAGTGCGAACAGAGACGCTGATAGAGTACTCGCGGGTTGCGGGATAAAAAACGGCGGCGATGCCTTTCGTCCGGGCAAAATGCGGGAATAGGCAGCCCAAACTTTTTATAGAAGGCAAGTTCAGCCTTTTGGATTTTATAATTTTTTCCAGTGGCGGCACAGCTAAGGAGCTCTTGGGTAAATTGCTCCGGTACATCGGCTATGGCACGCGGAATATTGACAGTAGATGGCCGGTACTCCGCGGCATCCGGATCCCGCCACTTATAGCCGCGAGCGAGCGCCTGCTCTTTTGTCATGGGGAAGTATTCCTGTGCCATGGACTCGTTGTATGCAAAGGGAGAAAGCGAAACCGCCAAAAATTCGCCCCACTCTTTGGTTTCCTTGAGATGTTGAATGATCTTTGCCTTTAGAGTGAAGTAATCGTCTTTAGTATACTGTTGATTGAGAATGCAGTAGGAGGCCTTTCTAAGATTGACACACGCAAATACGTCCGAGCAGCCATTGACGCAATTCAGGGAATAGGCAATTTCCGATCCTCCCCAGGCATCCATGGAAAAAAGTGCCCGGTTGGCGTTGTACCCCACGGTCACGCATTCATAGCATTCGATCACTCCCATGCCGAAAAAGGAGCAATCGTAGTTGCTATGACTAATGTCGTTGCCTTTTTTTAAATCGCAGCAGTAGTTGCTCTTTTCCAAATCTTCGCAGTCGTAGCAATCAACGCAATTTTTGCAGTTTACTATATAGTCGCCGGTGCAGTTCTCGGTATTTCGTTCGCGCATCCATTTTGCAAAATGCTGCTCTTTAAAATCTTGATAGGATTTGAGCACCGCTTCGGGGCCAAAGGCCTGCCGAATTTCTTGCGCGCGGCTATGGTACTGTTCGGGAGTGCAGCGCTCGTTAAAGAAGGTGAATTGTTGGTTGCGCAAGTTAACGCAGCCAAAGCAATGCTGGCATCCAATCAGGTTTGAACCGTAGTGACATTCCGTGCAGTTTTGACTGTCGCTAAGATACGAAGAAAAGGTGCAGGTGTTGCAGTTTGTACATTCATACAGTCCCTCCGAGTCATACACCTTAAAACAGTCAAGGCAGTCAAAACAGCGATTAACGCCCTTTGAGTACATGCAGCGTTCGGAAAAATCAGAATTGTATACCAGGTAACAGTCTTTGAGATTGCCAACCTGATTGCAGTAGTCCGAGTTCTGCATTGAGGAGAAATCATTTCCCAGAGCCGGCCAAGGCACATGCTGAACAAGCGGTTTAAGGTTTTCTGCTAATGTTTTTCCAAAGTCGAACGGCCTGCCGTAGTCCTTTCCATCCCAGGAGTCGCTCCACCAAACGGGCAGGCTAAATACTTTGAGCGCTTTGTCCGGAGAGAACATTGAAATTATCGGGGCTCCGCTGGAATCGCAATTTCTGCGATAGAGCGCTCGTTCGTTGCGAAACATCATGCGGCGGCGCATGCGCTCTTGGGGGCACAGGGTTGGAAGCGGCACCCCCAAGCGCGCATAAAAGAGTTCGTCATCAGGACTGATGATGAATTCTTTGGCGCTGAGCTTGCAGAGGTGTTTCATAGTTGCCTAAATGATATACCAGCCATCAATGAAAAGTCCGCTTCGGATGGTCAATATCCGATCGATTGCGGCCGTTTTTTGCGACCAGAGTAACGTTGCCCCTCAGTGTCGTTTCTCTGAGGGCACGGACCTTCGGAAATTTTCAAAGTTTCTCGAAAAGGTAAATCCTCCTCTTCTTATAACAATTTTTGTCAGAAATATCCTAAAAGTTTTTGATTTGGCGGCGGTTTCTATGCGCAAGGCGCTCTACAGGTGCTGCGTGGGCGCGCTAAGAAATCTAACGCTCGATACCACTTGAATTTTTGCGTTGTCGCTAACACTTTGCAGCGGCTCATCAAAACAGATAATGAGAGCATGGTGTCCCGGATTTTCAGCAAGCGCCTCCTCAAGCGCTTGCAGCTTCCTCGCGCTGGTCGCGCGCGAATCGAAGCTTGGAGCATACGACGAAATGCCAGGAGGGCATTTCGGAGTCAGACACCTAGCCGCGCTCAAAGGCATAATCCACTAGTTTTTCAAGAAATTGAGTCGGATAGAGCGGACGTTTTTCCGCCAGCGCCTGATGATAGGTGACGGTGGCCGGCGAAAGCCCTGGCAATGTATTTACCTCAATCACTGTAATGGCGCCTGTTTTACGGTGCATGAAGCAATCTATTCGAGAGTATCCTTCAAGATTGAGAGCCTTTGCTACGAGCTCAACGCGCTGCTTGGTACGCTCGACTGCCAAGGGGCTTACGTACGGTTGCGGCGGCGGGGTGATGTTGATTCCAGTTCCGCCTTGAAATTTTTCTTCTAGGCTCAGCACGTTTCCCTGCGCCACCGTTATGCTTGGGCTTAAAGCGCGAATGCGACCGTGCTCCTGCAAAATGGCCACCGTTACCTCAATCCACCCCGAACGCGCTTGCCATTTGAGTTTGTTGCCCACAACCCCAACTCTATCGGTGGCGATGAATTTTTCAAACATGAGCGTGCGCATCTTAACGGTCGGCATTTCGATGATGCCATGCTGGTGAGTGAGGGTCTTTGACTGGATGGCAGGAGCGCCTTCCAGCGCCAGATGCACATATGTTTTTAAATCTGACGCGCCGTACAGCCGCGCAATGCCTGCCGAGCAACCATCTCCAATGGGTTTGACCACGACCGTTTCGGCTTCGAGTTCCTGCGTCAAGGCGTCCCAGTATTCCTTAAAGTCACTGTTAGAAAAGCGCCGAAAAACTTGGACTGAAACTTTCTTTTTGGGCGCAACAAAAATGCCTTGCGACTCAAGCCCCGCCAGCATCTGCCCCGTTACATACTTGTCCATGCAGGTGTGCGACGCCTTGGAGTTGGGGCCGTTGTAGGGAACGCTGTTTCGCTCCAGCATTTTCTGCATGGTGCCGTCTTCGCCGATACCTCCATGCAGGGCCAAGAATACACAGGGCGAATTCTTGATAAAATCTTTTAATGTTATCGGGCGGGGTATCCACCAATCCTGCTGCGCATCCTCCTGCGAGAGTAAAAGCCGCTGCCTCGCTCGCTCACGCAGTTTTTTGAGCCGCGGCTCATCGCGTCGGGCGTGCTGGCACATGGTAAGGATTTCTTCAACAGTATGATTGAGAGTAAAGGCGTAGGGCAGCCTCCACACGCGGTCCTTGAAATCGAGAATATGCGGATAAGGATCGTATTTTTCAGAGCGGGTAAGTTTAAGCCACACGTTGGTGCCGCTCATGAGCGATACCTGGCGTTCGGCGGTTGATCCGCCAAAAATAACATTAACTGCCTTGCGTTGAGAACGGCCGGCGCTCTGCTCGGCGGGGAGAGAAAGTCCGTAGCGTTGCGCGGCATTTTTTAAAATGTAGGATAAGACATCGCGGTGCCCCATCCCGAGACGCGCTGCTTGAATAAACAAGAAACTATTCTGCTCCATGCCGCTAATAGGGTTAAAATCAGAAAAAAGAATCCGACCATTCGAAAGAATCCAGCCGTCAAAGCGGCTGAAATCACGCATTCCAAACAATCGAAAGAGCTGCTCGGCTTGAATTTGAATTTGATCAACCACTTGGTCCGAAAAACGAGGCGGGCAATGATAGGTAACTTGGCGAGTGGCCAAGTATTTGCGGCGGAAGTCGAAGATATCGGAACGTCCGTAGTCCAGTTCGATTTCAGTGGGGATAAGTGCGATGGGGACGCCGATGCGGTTTTCCAAGATAATAACGGTGAATTCGGTTCCCCGGCAGAACGGCTCAATGATGACGCGCTTGTCAGAGCGTTCTGCAAATAGGCCGCGAACAGCTTGCTCGGCTTCGGATGTCGTGTAAACCGACGAGACTCCAATGCTTGAGCCTCCCATGGCCGGTTTCACCACGAAGCGTCCTGCCCCGCCATATTCGGTATTCGATTGTTCCTTTAAATATTGCGCAATGGTTTTTCGCAGGTTCCGGGTGGACGGCGTAAGGACGAGTTTCGGTATGGTGAAAAAACCCTGGCGCGAGATGAACTCAGCGGCAGTAACCTTGTCGAAGGCCGTTCTGCAAGCGATTGCCCCCGGCCCGACAAAGGGAATTTTGTGCTTTTCGAGCAAGCTTTGAATCTCCCCATCCTCTCCAAAAGCCCCGTGCATAACTGGAAATGCCAGGTCGGCTTTGTTGAGAGCCCGTATCAGGGCGCGTTCGCTTAAGGGAACGGCGGTTTGGTGCAACTTAAAATCAAAATCTGACGGGGTGCTTGAGTAAAGCTGCGGTCTTGAGATCTGGTAGGCTCTCTTCTTAAAATCAAAATAAATGGGGGTAATGTCAATCTTGTCAGAATGTACGTGGTCGCACACGGAGCGCGCCGAATTGAGCGAAATACCTCGTTCTGGGGAGGGACCGCCGCATAAGAGGGCGATGGAAAATTTTCTTTTCTTCATGCAATTTTTGCCATATTTGCGGTTCCGGCATGCGCTCAGTATAGCCCCTATTTCGAGAGCCTCGCAAGGACTGCTATAAGGTGGTATGAGCTTTTTTGAACACCAGGAACGTGCTCGCCGCAACACCAAGTTATTGGTGGCGCTCTACATATTCACGGTCTTGTGTATCATTGCCGGAACTTACCTGGTCCTTGTTGCTACGTGGGAACTTGGCATGCAGTCGGGAGATCAAAAGCTCTATCGCTATACCCAACCCGCTACTCTTTGGCACCCCCAGGCGTTC
>CAZPBV010000209.1:0-6438 GCA_964584675.1 uncultured Bdellovibrionales bacterium | reverse complement strand
GAAGTTTCGGAGGTTGCGACGGGAGATGCCCCTATCGCTCTGGCTCTAATTGCTCGCGCCTTCTCCTTGAGCGACACTATCTGCGCCACTTCGGCGTTCTTGGGAAGGTTAAATTGAATGTGGCGAACTCGTATTTCTTCTGCTGTTTGATACCTCGACTCATTTTCGGAATACTCAATTTCAACATCGTCAGGCGTGACTTCGACGAGCGATAGGAAATTTTTTGGATCCAATACAGCGAAGTCATAAGAAACACGTGCCGGAAGCTCAAAGTCGCTTGCATGCTCGTTATAATATTGATCTATTTCTCCATCCGATGGAGCGGAGGCAGCGGCTAGAAACTGGGTTGGATCAAATTCGACATACGAGACATCGTAAGAGGTTTCAAGGCGCGAAAGCGCAGCGCGCGCCTCACGCTGAGAAACGATAGAACCATCTTCAAGCAGGGCGGAGAGCTGCGACCGTAAGGCGTAATTCTTGATTTCCGCCTCAAAAGCAGCCGAGGTCATCCCTCGCATTCGTAAGAACGCGCTATACTGCTCAGGATTAAAGCCCTGGGGAAAAAGTTCCGTTCGAATGATGGAGCGTACAGAATCGTCTCCAGCGAATAGTCCGACCTTCTGCGCTTCGCGGCGTAATAGATAATCCGATATTAACGAGTCAGTGGCCTGAGAACCGAGTTTGGCGCGAATGGCCTCGCCAAATTGCTCCCAATTTTTGCCAAACATCTGGCGATACCGTTCCTCGATATTTCTCTTCTCGCGCTCAAATTCGCTAAAGCTAATGGAATGATCGTCAATCTTGATAGCGTACGGTTCTCGAGATCGGCTCATAAAATTGACACCAAATCCCCCCATGGCAAGACCAACCAATCCCACAGCCACTATTCCCAGAATAGAGCGCCTATATTTTTGAAACGTTCGTAGCATGTTTAAAATACCCCAGATATCGCTCTCGTTCCTCCTTGCTTGGACGAGGAGCGGAATTCCATCCAATATCAGCCCGCAAAGACTCTAACGCTGATAGGCATGACGGCAGAAGGCTATTTGTAGTGAGAACGCAGACTAAATTTTTGCGTAAATCAAGCGTGCGAACCACTCCGAGCCCTTCGTACAGCTCAAAATATGCCTGAAATAGTACTACGAGCGAGCGAGGAACCTCAAGGTAAAGCGCCACCGCATGCTCGTCGGGCCAGTCAACCGATTCTTCACTAATACTTGATTCGCCTAAGACTGAGGTCAAGAGGGTTGAGGACAAATTGCACCCTGACGTGGTATCTTCATTGGCCGCCCACATCCCTTCTCTTCGCTATTTCTTGCTTAATAATTTCATTGACTTTCTTGGGATTTGCGCTGCTACCGGTAGCCTTCATGACTTGCCCCACAAAAAAACCATGCAGGCGCTCATTGCCTCCCATGTACTCAGCCAACTGTCCGGCATTTTCGCGGAACACTTGCTCCACCGCCGATATAATGGCGCTATCGTCCGTGATCTGCTGAAGATTTCTCTCCTTAACGATGGTGTGCGGGGGCTTGCCCGACTGGAACATCTCTTCGAAGACAGCTTTTGCCATCTTGCCGCTAATCACTTCGGCATCTATGAGCTTTATGAGATCGCCCATATCTTTGGATGACACCGGGGAGCGGGAAATGTCCAGGCCTGCTTTATTCAGCATGCCAAATAGCTCGGAAGTTACCCAATTGCAGGCTGCCTTTGCGTGAGAACAAACCTGAAATACTTCCTCGAAGTAGTCGGCAAACTCTCTTTCTGCGGTGAGCACTCCGGCATCATAGGAGCTGAGGCTGTAGTTCTCGCACATTTCTTTTAGACGCTGTTCGGGAAGCTTTGGCATAGATGTTCGCACTTCCTGAATCCACCGCTCCTCGATCTTAAGCGGGGGCAAGTCCGGGTCAGGAAAATACCGGTAGTCGGCTGATTCCTCCTTGGTGCGCATAGATCGCGTGGTGCCGGAAACACTATCAAAGAGCAGTGTCTCTTGGAGCACTTCCTTGCCGCTCTTTAGGACCGACATTTGGCGTGCAATCTCATATTCAAGGGCGCGTTCGACGAATTTGAATGAGTTCAGGTTCTTAATTTCAGTGCGGGTGCCAAAGGTAAGCTGGCCCACCGGCCGCAATGAAATATTAGCGTCGCAGCGCAGACTGCCTTCCTCCATATTGCCATCGCTAATCCGCAGGTAGCGCGCCATTTGGCGAAGGGTTCTAAGATACACGCCTGCTTCTGCCGGGGTTCGAAGGTCGGGTTCGGATACAATTTCAAGCAGCGCAACGCCGGCCCGATTAAGATCAACCAAAGAGGAGCCGGTTCGAGAATCGTGTATGTTTTTTCCGGCGTCTTCCTCCATGTGGATGCGCTTAATTCCGATTGGACGCATGGCGTTTTCAAAATACACGTTGACAAAACCACGCTCGCAAATGGGCTCCTCATACTGCGAGATCTGATAGCCTTTTGGAAGGTCCGGATAGAAGTAGTGCTTGCGAGCGAAGCGGTTAAAAGATCGAATTTCGCAGTTCATCGCCAATCCCATCATGATGGCGTATTCAACTACGCGTCGGTTGAGCACCGGCAAGCAACCGGGAAGGCCCAGAGTGACCGGATCGATATATTGATTGGGGTCGGCGCCGAAATCTGCCGATGACGAGCAAAATATTTTTGACTGCGTCGACAGTTGCAAGTGAACTTCCAGACCGATGACAGCTTCAAATTCCATGATACGTATTATCCGTTACTGAGGCTCCTTGAGGTGCCACGCGGTGGCGCTCTCATATGCTGATGAAACAAGGAAGAGCGACTCCTCATCCCAGGGCTTGCCAATCAGTTGAAGGCCGATAGGCAGACCCTGAGAATCAAACCCGCACGGCACGCTCATACCCGGAAGTCCAGCTAGATTAACCGGAATAGTAAACACGTCGTTCAGATACATGGCCAATGGATCCGAGACTTTTTCTCCAAGCTTAAAGGCGGTGGTCGGAGATGCAGGGCAGGCGATGACATCGCAATGTTTGGCAAATGCCTCGTCAAAGTCGCGCTTAATAAGAGAGCGCACTTTCTGAGCTTTTAAGTAATAGGCATCGAAATATCCGGTGGAAAGCACGTACGTGCCAATCATGATTCGCCGCTTCACTTCCCGTCCGAATCCTTCTGAGCGACTTCGAAAGTAGAGATCCTTTAGATCTCGAGCATCCTTGGCGCGATATCCGTAACGTACTCCATCGAAGCGAGCCAAATTCGAAGATGCTTCAGCCGGCGCGATGATATAGTATACGGCGACGGCAGCCTCGGTGTGGGGAAGTTGAATGTCAGCGATCGTCCCCCCCAGCTTTTCCAGTTGAGCAATTGCCGCGCGCACACTCGCCTCCACCTCAGAGCTCATTCCTGGAATGAAGTATTCCCGGGGGATGCCGATACGCACCCCAGCTAACGGTTTCGATGTTGGGGTTGACTGCTGGATGCGTGACAGCCAATCCGGAACCGGCTGATCGACGGATGTGGAGTCGGCGGTATCATACCCGGCAATAGACTGTGTAATGCGGGCAAGATCTGACACCGAGCGGGCAAAGGCGCCCACCTGGTCGAGAGAGGAGGCGAAAGCAACTACGCCATATCGACTGACACGGCCATAAGTCGGTTTCAAGCCAGCGATACTGCACAAGGATGCAGGCTGACGGATAGAGCCTCCCGTGTCGGTGCCCAGCGCAGTTGGGACAATACGGGCGGCGACAGCAGCAGCAGACCCCCCGCTGGAACCTCCTGGGACGAAGGCATGATTCCAAGGGTTTTTGACCGGACCAAAACTTGAATTTTCGTTTGAGGACCCCATGGCGTATTCGTCCATATTGGTCTTTCCAATCGAAACCGCCCCCACGGCATGCAGTTTGCGGACAACGGTTGCATCATAGGGTGGAATGTAGCTGCTTAGCATGCGGCTACCACATGTTGTTCGTATACCCCTTGTTGAAATCACATCTTTAATGGCGACGGGGATACCGAGAAGGGGGGATTGATCACCCTTGGCAATGCGAGCATCTGCAGCCACAGCTTGTCTTCGCGCTTGATCTGGGCAAAGTTCGATAAAACAGTTGAGGTGGGATAACTTCTCTGCCTTTTGAAGGGCAGCGTTGACAAGATCGGTCGAAGAAAACTGCTTGCCCTGTAAGCCGTCCCGCATTGCAGCGATGGTCAGGGAAGATAAATCAGTCATGTTCACTCTACAATAATGGGCACTCGAATAAACCTGCCGGAAGAATCAGGAAGAATTGTCTTGATGTCTTCGAACGGAAGGGGCTCCTCGGTTCTATCCTCCCGCATGATATTGCTAGAACCATGCACATGGCTCATGGGCTCAATGTCCGAAACGTCGACCTTATTGAGCTGGTCAATATAGTCCAAAATGGCGCCAAGCTCCGCCGTCATGCGGGACTGTTCTTCCTCAGATAAGTTGAGGTGGGCCAACTTGGAAATTTTTAGTATTTCTTCGATAGTTATCATTCTTTTTGTGTACTTTCTGAATCTATTCCATGAAAGAGTTGTTGTGATCCAAAATGCTAGCTAGCGAACTGTTTGTTCACCTATTATGAAAGGTACCTTATATAGGGGTAGAGTCAAAACTGGTAGCCATCTGAAAATGTAAACCTAAAAATTCTCAACACATGGGAAAGATAAAACAAAGTTTCACAAAAAGCGATAGCTCGTTTGATTATGATCTGCTCGTGCTGGGCTGTGGTCCTGCTGGGCAGCGAGCGGCTGTTCAGGCAGCCAAGATTCGCAAAAAAGTAGCAATCATTGATAAACGCGAGGTTGTTGGCGGGGTATGTGTCAATACCGGCACTATCCCAAGTAAATCATTTAAAGAAGCAGTCGTTTTCCTTTCCGGATTTAGGCAGCGCAACATGTATGGGGCGGGCTACCGGGTGAAGTCGGAAATCTCTATGGAGGATCTGACCTTTCGATGTAACCGCATCATGCAGACGGAAATCGATGTTATTAAGGCGCAGTTATCGCGAAATCATATAGAGATTCTTAACGGACAGGCGCGCTTTTTGGACGAGCATTCTGTCGAGGTCGTATCTTTTGACGGGAGTCGCTTGGTTAGAACCGCCGACAAAATTGTAGTGGCGGTTGGTGCGCAGCCATATCGCCCCTCTAATATCGCATTCAACGGCGAAACTATTTTTGATGGTGACGACATTCTGAGCATGAAGCAGATGCCGCGCAATCTAACAGTAGTTGGAGGCGGTGTCATTGGCACCGAATATGGCTCCATGTTTGCCGCGCTCGGTGTGCATGTGACCATTATCGATGCCCGTAAACGTCTGCTTGGTTTTGTGGATGAGGAAATTATTGAATGCTTGCAGTATCAAATGCGCAGCATGGGAGTGACACTGCGTTTGGGGGAGGAAGTTAAGAGTTGTCATTCACGGGATGATGGGCAGGTTATTACTGAGCTAAAAAGTGGCAAAGTCATCGTCTCTGACTGTGTTTTGTTTTCCGCGGGTCGCCAAAGCGCAACCGATGATCTAAATCTTGAATCGATCGGCATTAAGACCGATGAGCGTGGACGCATTCAGGTTAATGAGCAGTACCAGACGGCGCTTCCACATGTCTACGCCGCGGGGGACGTTATTGGGTTTCCAGCGCTCGCGTCCACCTCCGGTGCTCAGGGGAGACTTGCGAGCTGCCATGCCTTCGGTATAGAGCAGCAATCAACTCAGGTGCCACTTCCATACGGCATCTACTCCATTCCCGAGATTTCGTATGTGGGCCTCAGCGAAGACGAGCTGACCAAGCAGGAAATTCCGTATGAGACGGGGATTGCGCGTTACAAGGAAATTGCGCGCGGCCATATTCTTGGCGATGAAAACGGAATGCTCAAGATTCTTTTTCACAGAGAAACTCAAAAGGTTCTTGGCGTGCATATCATTGGGGAATATGCCACCGAATTGGTGCATGTGGGGCAGGCGGTGATGGCCCTTGGGGGCGGCCTGCGCTATTTGATGGACGCGGTCTTTAACTACCCAACCTTGGCAGAGTGTTACAAAGTTGCGGCTCTGGACGGCTATAATAAGCTGAGAGCATAATTTGCTTAGATTATAGCTCTCGTCTAAACTAAAATTGTAGCGTGTGCATGGAATGTTCGGGCCCTCCCTAGAATTTCGCATGCGGTAACAATTGAGTCAGCGGTAGAAGTTTTTGTCAGCCCTTCAAGGTGTTGCGCCAATGGTCAAGGTGGTAAAAACCACTTTCGCGATTCTGCGAGACGCCTTAAGGGGCTGTAATTCGCTTTTTGGTTTTGTTGCGGGTTTGCAGTTGCCCTTCGGTGATCACCTTCCAGTGGAGGGCCCTCCAAATGCGTTGTTTGGCAGGGCCTTCCCACTTGAACATTTCGCGGCACGTTCGTTTCCAGTTTGGGAGCCAACT
>CAZPBV010000208.1:5593-6498 GCA_964584675.1 uncultured Bdellovibrionales bacterium | reverse complement strand
GATTGGCCGCAAGTATAACTAAAGGAATTCTGACACCGCCTCTTTGAAGGCACGAACCTCCTCTTGCAGCGACGTAAGAGAGGCTTCCGAGCCCGCAAAATCGCCCTGCACACCGAGCTTTTCAATAGCAAAGGCCATTCGATAGGCACGATTAGCGCCCAAATTGCCAAGCGCACTCTTAATCGCATGCGCTTCTCGATTCAGCCGCTGGCCGTCCCGCGCCTTTTGCGCCTCAGTAAGAGACTCCACGACGCGGTCATAGTCGGCGAAAAAGAGCCCCAAAAGCTCGCGAAACAGCTCAACATCGTCGCTGACCCGCTTCATGAGCCCTACTTTGTCAAAAACGAGATCCTCTTCCATACTTCAGCCTCCCGAACCAGTTCGCGGACTATGCCATCAGCTCACGAGCTATTACTAAACGCTGGATTTGACTGGTCCCTTCATATATTTGGAGCAGTTTGGCATCGCGCATCAGCTTTTCTACGGGATACTCTTTGGTATACCCGTAACCCCCAAATATTTGCACTGCATCGGTCGTAACCCGCATAGCCATATCTGCGGCAAAGCGTTTTGCCATGCTCGACTCTAAAGACGGGCTTCCTCCACTCACGAGCATTTCGTCAAGCACTCGAGCCGATTGCAGAGTCAAAAGTCGAGCGGCCGCAATGTCTGTCGCCATATCCGCCAGCATAAATCGAATTGCTTGAAACGATGCTATTGGCTGGGAAAACTGCTTTCTCTCCTGGGCATAGCGAATCGAATGCTGCATGGCCGCCTCTGCAATTCCAACAGCGACGCTCGCCGTAACGGGTCTGGTCACATCGAGGGTCTGCATTGCTATGGCAAATCCTTGCCCCTCAACCCCGATTAAGTGAGAGCGCGGTACGCGTACATTGTCGAAGGCC
>CAZPBV010000208.1:0-5583 GCA_964584675.1 uncultured Bdellovibrionales bacterium | reverse complement strand
GGCGCACGGTATTGGAACAACGCTGCCCCATTTTATTTTCATGTTTTCCCCTCGTCACCCCCGGTGCGTCGCCCGGGACAACAACGCAGCACACCCCTTTATGACGCTTTGAACGATCCACGGTAGCGAATACGGTAAATTGACTTGCGACACCGCCATTAGTTATCCACTGCTTGGTGCCATTAATGACATAGTCAGTACCGTCAGCGCCTATAGTCGTTGAGATCCCACCGGCGTCCGAACCCGCCCCCGGCTCGGTAAGGCAGAAAGACGCAAACAGCCCTTGTTCACAAATGGGCTTAATAAACCGCTCATGCTGCTCGGGAGTGCCAGCCAACCGAATGGGAATAAGCGCCAAATCGTTAGCAACAATCGACGTTGCAAACCCTGAACATCCGGCAGCTATCTCCTCTGTAACGAGACACGCATCGTGAACACTCAAGCCTGTTCCACCTAAGGAGCTCGATTGAAGGACATTCAACAGACCTAAAGAATGAGCCTTTCCAAGCACTGATGCTGGAAACTCAGAGCTCTCATCAAAATGAGCCGCAACAGGGCCAATTTCCTCAGTCGCAAACCGGCGAGCCTCTAGCTGAAGAGCTCGCTGCTCCTCGGTTAGTCCAAATTCACGGGTACGAAGCCAGCTCATCAAAGCGACTAGCTACGCGAACGAGTTACCATATCAACGCCCACCGCGGATGCAGCAACAGGAATAGCTGCTGTTATACCCGACGATGCGCTTTCCTTCTCAATGCTGGCACTCAACGAGGATTTTACACTTCCCAATGCAGAAGACAGATTCTGACAAGCCTCTTCCAGCATAGGAACAATAGTTTCGGCCTTTGCGCGATACTGAGGCACGAGGACTTCCACCGCAGCGACCACCTCATTGCCGTATCCGCGAACTACTTTAGCGATCGCAACCACATCAGCCTCAGTTGCCGCACGATCAACAATTTGCCCGGAATTACGCAACTCGGACAACTGGTTGCGAATAGCCGCGTCCTGAGGAGTGTTTCCTGAAAGAATTTCGCTCAATACAGAATCAGGAAACTGAGCAGTGAGCAGACGCCCCACAGCACTCTGCTTCGCCGGAAAGGACGCCGCCAAACGAGCAGCCACCTTTACCGGGCGTTTTGATTCAAATGACAAGGGAAACTGAACATTGCCGTTTTGCAGAACAGCGAGACTTACCGTCTCACCGGTCGAGTCAGCAAGGCCTTTGACCAAGGGCAAAGCCCGAGACACTAGCTTGCTCTGAGAAAGATAGGCCTGCCCAAGTTGCAACGACTTGACACCCAAACGGTAATCCTCAGTATCTCTATTTTGCTCGACATATCCACGCAACTCCAAGGTAGCAAGCAATCTAAAAACATTGTTCTTATGAAGCTTGAGACGTTTTGAAAGTTCAGTAACTCCAACCTCAACAGCCGCTTTGGCAAGCTCCTCTAATACATCCAAGGCATGCGATACAGACTGAATCATGTAATTTGCTTTCTCTCGCTTAACCATACCTTACCGTTTCCCTCAAAAAGTCTCTCAAAAGATTTCTTAACAAATCTACAAAACAACAGCCGAAGCTTAAGGGCGTAACACCTTAAAATATTTAGCTCTTTCTTGTTCGACTAATAGCAGGGAAATTACTAACTTGCAACCTGCATTTCGCTCTAGAAATCGTGAAAATTGTTTCTAGATTCATAGAAGCCGCCCACTACAAATTTCTCGCGCCGGGCCGGTCAGGAAAATGCTATTCCCGCTACCGTCCCACTCAAGGAGTAGATTTCCACCTGGGAGCTCAATTCGACACGGCGAGTCAAGAAGGCCCTGTAGAATACCCACAGCCATTACGGCACAGGCACCGGACCCACACGCCATGGTGGCACCGGCGCCACGCTCCCAAACCCTTAAGAGCACACGAGATCTATCGATTACCTGGGCAAATTCAATATTAGACCTCTGAGGAAAACACGGGTGACGTTCCAGCCTTGCGCCTACCTCCCGCCAGTCCAGGCTACCGACATCGTTAGTAAAAATAACGTAGTGCGGATTACCCATAGCCACGGCAGAGCCTCTCAGTCCAAGCCTGATACACTCGGGATCGTCAATTGGCTGGTTGATGCAGGTCTCATACTCACAACGCACTGGAATCCGCGCAGCAAGAAACTCAGGCTCTCCCATGTCAACCCTCGCCGTGTTCCCCTCGTCCCGTATCTCACATATCACCTTTCGCGCCCACTCTCCCACGCCGAAGGTGACCATCGAGGCTGACTTGCGAAGGCGTTGCGTCAAGATTAAATAGCGAACGACACAACGTATCCCATTGCCACACATTCCCGCGCGGGACCCATCCGGATTATACATGTCGACGGCGAAGTCGACTTCCTTTCCTTTTCGAACCACCATGACTCCGTCAGCGCCAACTCCAAAGTGCGGATCGCACCATCGCTTCGAGCACTGGTCCCAATGGGGCGTCTCTTTCGAATCGTCAACAAAAACCACAAGAAGCGCGTTTCCACACCCCTCAAGTTTCATGAAATCCATAGTTGCACCACCTCTAGGAAAACGGAGATTCCTCAATGACATTAATGGGAATGCGAATTACTTCACTGGATGGTCCACGAAATACTATTCGGATAACTTCCGCCAAGGCTCCCTCCACACCTCCCTGATTAACAGGGACTATCTGGTACGCATACATGCCACCGGCTTGTACCGAAACATCAGTAAATTCAAATTTCTTTAAATCTTCTTCAACCGAAATAAGTCGCGACGGCTTCCCCGCGGCCTGGGCTTCCTCTCGACGTGACCTCAAAACTTCAAGGTGCGTGTCGTCCACCATGGCGACCTCTTCAAATTCCACGCTGTCGTCCACGAGGTCTGAGGGACGCTCCAGGGTTTTACGATAAATACGATATCCATCAATAAATTTGAGCTCCTTTCCCCGTTGGTCATTGGCCGGCGCTTTCCACTTAAAGTGAATCCCCTGCAGCTCCGGCAACACCTCGAGATCCAGAACTGCGCTAGGGCTCACTTCTTCCGGGGCTATGGGACTGCCATATCGGCCGCATCCTGTCACCAAACAAAGGCTCATCACCAAGAAGACAAATCCGACAAGTCTTCGCCCATGAGGAATATGAAAAATATACATAACGAACCTCACCAACCCGAGAGAATATCCAAAAAGTATCCGTGCCATACCACGCAAAACAGGTTATAGCCAATCCATGAGAATCTTGCACATTGGGGGTTACTATACCGTAACTTCTGAACTCGTACAGCAACATCGGGAGCTAGGTCATGATACGTCGTCGATAGGGACAACCGGCAAGGAAGATCCTTTTGAATTCCCCTTGTTCATGCGCGATATTCTCTCCGATTCCCGTTTGCGAGAGACTCGCTACGATATTGTTCATGTCCATCACCCGGCGTGCTTCATGGGGGAGGACCGACAAAAAAACCTGCTCGCCCTTCGCCATTTTCGAGAACTTGGGGCGAAACTCTTTTACTATTCTTTCGACTGCCATCAGGAGGAATCGTGCTTGAGCAGTTCAGGGAAACAGTCCTTTTTTCAAGAGCTACAGGGCGCGGGGTTTTCTCATCTCTTTAGGGGTTCCATAGGGGGCGCTTCCCCTGTCGAAACGCGCGATGCCCCCTTCGGCCTCCCTTGGTCCTGGCTGGCGCCCCCACTTCCACTGTCGCAAATCCCTTTCCATCCGTGGAGCGAATCATCCCCCCATGGTGTTCGATTTCTTCACATTCCTTTCCGCACAGCTCCGGGAGACACTGCGGCGATTGTTGAGACGTTCGACCGCCTGAAGGCACAGTTGCGTTTAAAGTTTGAATTTTACCTTGTCCCTCCTGAAACACTCTCGTCTCCATCCCTTGCCGATGAAACCCTGCGTCAGGCCGACGTTGTAATCGAATCGCTTGAACGAGAATCCCCGGGATTACTGGGATACGAGGCCATGCTCAGAGGCAAGCTCGTATTATCGGGCAACTCTCCAGAGGCTCAGCGCGAGTGGTCGCAGTTAGCCCTCTGTCCCGCTATGCATACAACCTGTGAAACACTGGCACGCCGCGTCGAGTCGATTGCTCGCGAACCTCGTTGCCTGCGCGATCTGAGCAAACGCTCACGAGAATACATTGAACTGTACCATGATCCCCGCAGCATGGCGGAGAGAACTATTACTGTTTATCAACAAACCCCTTGAGACGTTTGCTGCGACTGGGGTGACGGAGCTTCCTCAAGGCCTTGGCCTCTATCTGCCGAATTCTCT
This sequence comes from uncultured Bdellovibrionales bacterium, assembly GCA_964584675.1. Classification (GTDB taxonomy): domain Bacteria; phylum Bdellovibrionota_C; class UBA2361; order UBA2361; family JBGSMV01; genus CAZPBV01. The sequence continues at coordinate 1,306 of CAZPBV010000208.1, read as the reverse complement.
CACGTGTAACGTCAAAGTTTTGGCCAACTTCTTCGAGCGTGTGGTCGCTGCGTTCCCCGATTCCAAAGCGCATGCGTAGCACCTTCTCTTCTCGCGGCGTTAGCGTCGCAAGCACTTTACGAGTCTGCTCCTGTAAATTCATGTTCACCACCGCTGTGGCTGGAGATACGACTCGCTTGTCCTCGATAAAATCGCCAAGGTGCGAATCTTCCTCTTCGCCAATCGGCGTCTCTAATGAAATCGGCTCTTTGGCAATCTTGAGAACCTTTCTCACCTTGTCAAGCGGGATCTCCATCCGCTCGGCAATCTCTTCGGGAATCGGCTCGCGACCTAATTCCTGGACAAGCTGGCGCGAGGTGCGGACCAGCTTGTTGATTGTCTCGATCATGTGCACCGGAATGCGAATGATGCGCGCCTGATCCGCTATAGCACGCGTAATCGCCTGGCGAATCCACCAGGTGGCATAGGTTGAGAACTTATACCCCCTCTGGTACTCAAACTTATCGACCGCTTTCATCAGTCCAATATTGCCCTCCTGAATCAAGTCCAGGAACTGAAGACCGCGATTCGTATATTTCTTTGCGATTGACACAACGAGGCGCAAATTGGCTTCCACAAGCTCTTGCTTTGCTGCTCCGGCCCGGCGCTCGCCATCGTCCAAAATACGAACGCTCTCGCGAAACTCCTCCGGCTCCATGAGGGACTCGTTCTCAATAAGGGACATTCTTTCGGCAATGCTACCTAATTTTTCTCCTAAGTCTCGAGCCTCATGGGCTTTGAGCTTGAGGCGACGAGTTGCCCGCTTAAACTCGAGCTGATTACTTGAGATAAGCTCCGGCAGAGCGTCCAAGAGCTCCGCCATCCCGGCCTTGCCAGACGGAAGATGCGGAAGAGAACGACGATGCGACTCAAGACGAGCCATTTCACCCTGAAGCTCCTGAAAGAGCTCGCGAATTCGCCCGCCCATAGCGGCAAACTGCTTGGCGTTGAGGTTGAGATCCTCTATTTTCTTGGCGTTCTTCTCAAGAACCTTACGATACTTTCGCTCTACCTCGGCTAAGCTGCGAGAATTCCGCTTGCGGGCATCCTTGAGTTTACTATAGAGCTGAACCGTATCTTTAAGCGCGCGGCGATATGGCGGAGCGCGTTTCACAAATTTCTTTCTCTGCGCCTCTTCCTCCTTGTTTATCGGAGTTTCTTCCTCCTCAGGCTCCTCGGCACCTTCTTCATCGCTGACGCTCGGTCGAGGACGCTCCTCTTCTTCCTCTTCCTCCTCCTCTTCCTCCTCGCTGATCCAATCGCAACG
>CAZPBV010000207.1:5770-6515 GCA_964584675.1 uncultured Bdellovibrionales bacterium | reverse complement strand
AATCGAGGGGCAGTAGCGCGGCCCGCGCGACTTAATCTGTCCGTTAAACATCGGACTCCGATCTTTGTTGGCCCGTATAACATCGTGAGCTGCCGGATTAGTTTCGGTGATCCAACAGGAAATTTGAGGGCGCTCAATTGCCGCTGTCATCATAGAAAACGGACGTGGCGGCATTTCCCCGGGCTGCTCTTCTAATATGTCAAAGTTAATTGATGAGCGCTTGATGCGAGGCGGGGTTCCAGTCTTCAGTCTGCCCAGGTCAAACCCAAGCCGCTTAAGAGATTCACTCAATAGGTTAGCCGGCTCATCACCGCAGCGTCCACCCGGGGTCTGCTGAACTCCAGTGTGCATGAGGCCGCGCAAAAAAGTGCCGCTGGTCAGAACAACGGCCTCGCAGAAAATAACGGAATCATCTTTGAGGCGCACCCCGCAAATGCGGCTACCGCAGGAATCAGTCTCCAGGCCTGCAACCTCGGCCTCAATCACCGTTAGATCAGGCTGAGACTCAACCATGGACAGTACGCAATTCTTGTAGAGATCCCTATCGGCCTGAGCACGCGAGGCCCTCACGGCTGGGCCCTTGCTTGAGTTCAGCGTGCGAAACTGTATGCCAGTTCGGTCGATTGCCCGCGCCATGATACCGCCAAGCGCATCAACTTCCTTAACTATGTGCCCCTTGCCCAGTCCCCCTATGGCAGGGTTACACGACATCTGCGCAATGGTTTGCAAGTTCATTGTAATCAAC
>CAZPBV010000207.1:0-5760 GCA_964584675.1 uncultured Bdellovibrionales bacterium | reverse complement strand
GCGCGACGAAGGGTTACCAAGGCAGTTGACACCCCCAAACGCGCCGACGCACAAGCAGCCTCGACTCCGGCATGGCCGCCGCCAACAACAACTACCTTAAAGTTCCGCCCTGCGCTCAAAAAAAAACTCCGAATCGAAAATATTAGGACTTATATCTTATCTACTTGAAATGATTAACAAAAAATAGATACGAGATAAACCATCGTTATAAAATTTTTTCTACCGGCCTAAGAGCCTGAAAATACCAAGAATCATTCCCTTAAGACAAATAGTAGATGAGGAAAATCAGCAAGTAAACGGGCCTCAAATTTGATTTGAAGGTCTGAAGCACTCAATAATTTCGTCAGGAATAGTAGGAAGTAGTTGTTTGGAAGTTTTGTAGTGGAGGTAAACGGGGCATGCAGCAGCAATGCTGGATTCATCCGGTAGGTAGTATGGAAGTTTCGAAGTGCACATCATCCGAATCTCTGTTGAGTCATTCAACCGCTGCCCAAGGTTTGCGCGCTCTTTTCCTGACCACTGGGGTTCTTTCCATCCTGCTGACTCTTTTTGTTATCGCTCTGAATGCCAAAAATTCTTTAGTCACTGAGATCTTGTTTTCCAGATTCAAGGCGCCCTCGGCAGCGACCCAGATCAGGGATAGCGCAAAGAACTCACCTTCTGCTCGCGTCGCAGTCCAACAGCGTCACTATGTTTCTTCTCGTGTGCAATATATCTCTGACCTGATCAAGCGTACCGGCAAGAAGGTAAGTGAAGGCGAAAGACGTCTGGCAAGGGCCATCGTTCTTGAGAGCATCAAAGCCAGCTACGACCCGCTGCTTGTTGCGGCAGTCATTAAGGCGGAGAGCACATTTGATAGACATGCAGTTTCCTCCCAAGGAGCTCAAGGGCTGATGCAGCTTCTACCTGAGACCGGCGAATATATTTCGCGGAGAGCAAGTCTCAATTGGGAGGGGAGTTCGAAGCTACGTGAAATTGAATACAATATTCGGCTCGGCATTGCTTATCTCAAGTATCTTGAAGACAAATTCGGGGGAGATACCAAGCAGGCCCTTATTGCCTACAATTGGGGACCTGGAAATTTGTGGCTGGCTCTCAAAAACCAACGGCAGGTTCCATCCAATCCGATGAAGTATGCTCAAAAGATTCTGGCCAGTCATGAAACCTTCAAGCGGGAACTCGAGCTGAGGATGGCGCGTTCCATTCCTTTGGAGCAAGCTTCCCTCTATAGTTGATGAGGACATCATTCCTTTTGAAGAAGGCAATTTCTCCAAAATGTGTTGAATTGCACGATACCGCCTGCGCTCAGGGTAAGGAGTACTATGTCGACCCGGAATTGGGTTTACGAGTTTTCACCAGACTTCACCATGAGCAGCGTGGATATTGCTGCCAGTCTGGATGTCGACATTGCCCCTACGGGTTTGTACAATCTCCGCCAACGAATTTGCCTGGCTTGTACGGCCGCGACAAGGCTAAATGAAAAAAGAGAACATAAGAGAGTGGTCTTAGAAATGACATCAGAAAACTTATCAAGTCAACTATTCACGAGGCCCATGAATACTCTGCTTACTTTTGTCGCCGGATTCCTGCTTTTCTCTTCCGGGTTGTGCCATGCTCAAAATACATCTCTTGAACACATCTATTCTGTGAAAGGGATCATTAAAAAATTGCCTCCAAGTCTTGATTCCCGGACACTCTTTATTCGCCACGATCCGATTCCAAACTATGTTGATGAAACAGGAAAAGCAGTCGGCATGTCATCTATGACCATGCCGTTTGAAGTTTCTCGGGATGTTTCTCTTGAGGGGCTTAACATAGGAGATTCAATAGAGTTTACCTGGGTATCCCGCTGGGAACCAAAACCCTTTGATCAGATTGTGGCAATCAAGAAAATGAGTGCGCCGTGACATATGAGGTAGCCCCCCCATTAAAGAAACGGACTTTATCCTTGCAGCAAGTCAAAATATTCTCCTTTGATTGGCGACAAGGATATCAACGAACGGCACCGCTGAAAGGACGTTCTCTTAACTCGTAAGGCGCAGACGCCCACCTTTCGCCTCAGTAATCATATTGTCGGCTATGAGCCCTGTTAAGGCGCGTCTCGTTCTGGCAGGAGAGAATTGGGGCAAGGCCGCGATGAGCGACTTCAAGGGGATGGGGTTCTCTCGTAGAAGAACGCGAAGAATTGCTCCACGTAATTGTCGAATCGAGCCTTCAAAAGGCTTTTGCCTCTGATGACGCTTACTACGCTTCCCAATACCCGGCTTGGCCCGCTTTAGCTGCACGCCATAGTCCATCAGTGCATAGTACCAGCGCGATACATCACGACGGTACATTGTTTCAGAAATAAGCGGCAATATTTCCGAATCGGCAATTTTGCGCCTCATACCCTTAAAGAACCACTCAATAAAGACAGCACGAATATTTGTTTCAATCAGCGGCAAAGGCGACTTGAAAGCAAAAACGCAGACGGCTCCGGCTGTATAGGGGCCGATACCGGGTAACGTTACCAAAACTTCAGGTGAGGATGGAATCTGGCCGTGATAATTGAGCACAACTGACTGAGCCAAATCTCGCAGGTAGCGAGCGCGTCGATTGTAACCTAGACCGCTCCAAATCCTCAAAACGTCGGCAAGGGACGACTGGGCGAGATATTCTACAGTCGGAAATACATTTAAGAACTCAAGATACTTATCCACCACTCGGTGCGTTTGTGTCTGCTGCAACATGACTTCGGAGACGAGAATATGATATGGGTTGCCAGTTGTCCGCCACGGAAACACCCGCCCTTCGCAAGCATAGAATTTGAGAATATGCCTTTGAAATGACTGCACTTGAGAACGGCGCAAGCGCTTTTTCTTTACAGGAGCCATGCGTTCGAAGGATACATATATACGTGCAGCCAATCAAAATACGAGCATTTTGATTGGCATGCGACAAATTTGGGTTGGAGTGCGCCAATGATGATAAGAACTATTACCGGCACCTTGATAGCTATTTGTTGCGTTATCCCCGCTGCACTTGCGGCGCCCATATATAAATGGGTCGGTAAAGATGGGGTCACTCACTATTCATCAAAGCCCCTGACGAAAGAAGCCAAAGAAGCTGATTTACCTCCCATTATGCGCGCTGATGTCAAGATTGGCGCTCAAAAGCTTGTGACTTGTGATAAACATGGCGGTGTCAATTGTTCGGCGGGAGCCGACCGCGACGGCTCGGTGGTTTGCTATGACGGCTTTCGAGAGGCTTCGAATCGATTTCGGTTTACGTGCACGGCGCCCAAGTTAGAAATTGCCGATATCGCAGATCCGGCTAAGGACGGCTCATTCAAGGTCTTCGTGCGCAATTCGAAATCGGTAACGGCAGACAAGCCGGCGTTGTCCTATAGTCCGCCTGAAGGCGGAGCTGTACTCCTGAATGGCCCGGATTCCATCGATCCTTTTGGCATGGCGGAATTCACCTATCTTCCGCGTCCGGGACAGGAAGTAATAGAAAAGCCCCAAGTGGCTCAACTTTCTGTGAGCTGTGCAAATTGTCTTAACTAGGCCGGACTTCTCACCACTGAGTGCGAGGTTCGGGCGTGCGGCCAAGGATAGCCGTGCAAGCAGCAAGCTTTGCGAGCTGTTTGGAGCGACGCGGGCCGCTCTTGCGGCGCAACAATAGGATAGAGGGTCGATAAAAAGACGACGAAACTATCAGTAGATCCAACTCTTCAGAGCTTTGGCAACTCCCCAGTCAAACTCTTAAGAAACGCCACGATATCCTTGATTTGTTCTTCTGTCAGAGCGCGCCCCAGCTGGTGCTCTCCCATCAGTTTTACAGCCTCCTCAAGGGTAGCAATGCTGCCATCATGGAAGTAGGGGGCCGTCTTTTCTATATTCCGTAATGACGGCACTTTGAAAAAGTACTTGTCGCTTTCGCTCTTGGTCACCATGTAACGACCCAAGTCTTGAGTTGCATACGGCTTGACTAAACCAAGCTTTTGGAACATTTGCCCGCCCACCGCAACACCGCTATGACAGGCCACGCAGCCCACATCCCGAAACGTTTGCAACCCCTTATATTCCTGGGCAGACAAAGCATTCGCATCACCCTCTAAAAACTTGTCGAAGCGTGAAGGAGTCAGTAGGGTTCGCTCAAAAGCACCGATGGCTTTCCCCATGTTCTTAAAGGTGATGGGCTCTTTGTCACCAGGAAATGCCGCTGCAAACTCTTTCTGATACCGCGGGTCGCCCTTTAAGACCGCTTCAACGTCCACCTCTGCTGACATTGCCATTTCTTTCGGATTCATAACGGGGCCAAGCGCTTGTTCCTCCACGTCCTTGGCTCTACCATCCCAAAACTGAGTAAAGTGAAGAGCCGCATTGTATACCGTGGGAGAATTGCGACTCCCCAATTGGCCTTCATGCCCCGCAGAAGTAGGTTTGTTATCGACACCGTATGTTTGAAGATTATGACAGGTGTTGCATGAGATTTTACCAGAGTGTGAAAGTCGAGACTCCATGTAAAGTTTCTTGCCAAGAGCTATTTTCGCTGGCGTTGACTGATTCTCTAAGTTTACTGCTTCTTTCGGCAATGGCTGAAAAAGCCCTACCCACATTTTTGGATCAGCAACGGAGTCTGCAAAAAGGGGCTGAACCTGAAAACTCAAAAACATGCTCAGCGTAAGAGTAAGCACAACAATTGAAATCTGCTTTTTCATCGGCAATTTTCCTCCGGCAGTCAACATTACTATACCAAATTGCGGATGTGAAGGCTGAACCCGGACTTTAGCCCGCGAGAAATGCCGGCTAGAGCACGTTAGGAGGGCATTTCGACATCAGGGTCGCTGACTTCAACCGGATCGTCTTGTGTGCGAACGATCACCGGCGCATTCAGTGGACGAACAGCGGAGAGCTGCCAAATACGCCAAATGAGATCTTGATCGAGCATCAAATCGTCATCCAAAATAAGCCGTCCGTCAAAAGCAAACAGAGGCTTGGTAAGCCGCATTCCCGGGGTCAGTTGATCAATGCCTATTCGGGTCTCTTGCGGTCCTAACGCCATCTCGCGTTGTTCTCGGGCCCGCGCGACAAGTTCCGGGTTCTCGCGCACCGACTTGGTCAACATGACGGCTGACCGATTGGCAGTGATAGCTTCGGCTAAAATTTTTACCAAACAACACAGCACCGCCGGGTGAACCTCTCGAAACTTACCGCTCTTAATGCGCTTTATCAGTGTATAGGCCGCTCGAAAATTCCACGGACCGTTTTGAAAACATATTCGATCTGTCAGCTCGGCAGCCAGAATAGCGGATGCAACGACAGAGTCCGCTTCATCGCTGACAGCCTCCTCTCGCCCAATCATTTTACCAAGGCGAGCAACCAGGGCCGATTCCAACCTGAGCCCATGCTCAGTTGAAAGATTCAACGCAGTATCTTTAAGAAGACTGCACAGTTCTTTGCGCAGCATGAGCACGCCACGCCCAGTGTAGTCGCGGCGAAGAAGAACTTTACCTTTATTCTTAAATCCTATGGGAAACATGAGAGACGCCACTTTGGCTGCAACGCGATACTCAGACGAAATTTCCAAGGGCTCCAGCAGCTTGGCGGTGAGATAAGAGGTGCGCGCTATGTGCTGACTGCCCCATTTCCCGAGACCGGTGGAGAGGTCTTGTATTACTCCATGCAGATCGGGACGCTCGGGGAGCAGCTCGGCTATGGAAGGCGTCTTATTACGAGTTTGCTGCGGGTACTCGCCGCCCCCGAGTGAACGCTCCAA
>CAZPBV010000206.1:3911-6551 GCA_964584675.1 uncultured Bdellovibrionales bacterium | reverse complement strand
CTTCACGCGCGAATCGAATTTGGAGCGACTGAAAAACCGCCAGGGATGGCGGTTTGGAAGCAGTTCACTAGGGATTTGCGTCAAAACCTTGTGAAGCAGTTCCCTAGCATTGGAAGCGTTGTGACTGCCGAGGAAGATTTTGGCAAGCAGTAATCGACACAGCCCCACAGCAGCGGGGTTGCGATCTATTCCAAAAAGATTGGTCATCAATTCTTGCTGTTGCAGGCCATTTGGCAAGTGTTCGAGCAGTGTGCATAGAAAAATGCCGCTTCCACAGGCCGGATCCAGGACAGGAAAGTCCGAGGCCGAGAGCTCTCCCAACTCGCGCATCAAGTATCTGGCGAGGGACGGCGGTGTATAGAACGTGCCGTCTTTATTCCGATTCTCAACTGCCAATAGTTTTTCTAAGGCATAAGCGGTCGAGACTGCCCCTTCGGCAGGGAGCAAATGATCAATGGTTCCGAGGGCGCAGTCGATGAAATTCCGAGGCAGGGCCAAGTCGTCGCATAGCCAGTAAAATAGACCGGGCGGTGCCACCAGAGTATCCGACAGTTCCATGCGATGCATGGTTGAAGCATAGCAAAGATTAAGCCAATATTCCTATGGCATGATTGAGACTGCTATCCTTGCTGGAATCCGGGGAATGACTTTGCTCTTGTCTCGTCTACCACATGAGATCGCCGTAGGTATAGTTTCTTCTGTTATTCGATTGGCCTATGTGCTGAGGCCGCGTTATGGGCGAATTACCCGGCGTAATTTGGAGCTGGCTTTTCCGGAAAGCGATAAGGCCTGGCGCGAGAGAATCGCCCGTCAGTCGGTTCAAGCCCTGGCGCGGGTCCTGGTTGATTTTGCCCGTCTCGATCGCTTAACCCCGGAGTGGGTGAAGTTGCATGTTAGTTGTGCTCTCCTTGACCGTTTTCTCCAAGTGAAGCGCGACAACCCGTGCCCCGGCGTTCTATTGGTCACCGGACATTTGGGAAGCTTTGAGCTCCTGGGTCACTGTATGCCAATGTTTGGACACCCCATCTCGTTTGTGGTCAGAAATTTCAAAATGAAAAAGGTTGATTCCTGGTGGACCGCCAAGCGCGAAGCTTATGGTAATCGTGTTATTGGAAGAAAGGGGGCGTTCCATGATGTTGTTCAAAATCTGCGCGAGGGGCGGGATGTCGCGATTCTGTTTGATCAAAATGTTACTCGAAACCACGCCGTTTTCGTTGACTTTATGGGGGTGTCGGCTGCCACCACCAAGACCCCGGCCTTGGCGGCGCTGAGAACTCAGTGTCCAATATTTGTTGCGTCAATGGTTGCCCGAGGCGGGGACCGATACGAAATAGTTGCTACCGAGTTAGAAGTGAAAGATGTATATGCAGATGATTCAGTTTCTCGTGACGATAAGGTGCTGGAACTTACGTCACGCATGAGCCGAGCATACGAAGAAATGATTCGTGCCCATCCGGGCGAGTGGTTTTGGATGCACCGGCGTTTTCGGACTCAGCCCGATGAAAAGGAGAACCCGTATGCGGGATGCTAGCCGTAGTCGGGGCCGATGGGCGTTGGGACTGGCCATATGTCTGGTGTGGGGAGTCCTTCTTGGTCGGGGCTTTTTGGCCGATAGTCTGTGGCTTGACGAGACCATTAGTAGTTGGATTACTCACTCCACCTTGGAGCGGGCTTTTGAGCTGAGCTACCGCTACCAGGGGCAGTCGCCGCTCTACTATTGCCTGCTTTGGGGGTATCGCTCGGTCTTTGGCGACTCTGAAGTTGTGCTGAGAAGTCTCTCGGTGTTGTTCCTGCTGGCGGCCTCCTTTTATCTATTTCTCTTCTGTCGATGCTATGTTGGTTCGCAAACAGCTCTATTTGGAGTATTGCTTTTTAGCTGTTTTGATTCCGTTCAGGTGACCATGAGTGCCCGGCCGTATGCGCTTGCACTGGCAGCGTCGGTAGGAGCATGGTATCACCTGCGGCGCTGGTTAAGTCTTCAGCAGAGTCGAGACCTCGTGATTTACGGCATCCTTTTGCTTGTGGCATTTTATGCACACTATCTGTTCGGCGCGGTTCTCTTCGCTCATGGGCTTCTGTTAGTTAATCATTGGCAGTTGGTTGAACGCGGCTCAAGCGTTCGTTTACTTCTCCTGTTGCTGGTAGCAGTGGTATTGAGCGTTCCTGGGATTGAGCACATGTGGAGTTTGTGGCAGCGACATTCTCTCCTCGCGTTCGCCCCTGAGCCGGATGCGCGTCGTATCGGCCAGGCCTTGTTTCCTAAGGAGGTCTTTGTTCCTCTGGTGCTGTCGCTTGCGGGCGCTATAGTAGCGCTACCGAGCGGTTTTCGTTTTCTTGGTCTGAGAGAGCAGGGCGTTTTTCTGCTCATTTGCTGGCTTTTTCCGATTGCCCTTTTTGGGGCGCACGCAGTGCTCAGTCCGGGGTCACTTTTCATGGAGCGATATTTCCTGTGGTATATTCCGGCAATTGTCTTATTTTGTCTCATCGCCCTTGAGGGGATTAGGCGCGAGACAACGCGCTCCGCTTTTATGGCACTTTTTGTACTCTTTAGTGTGGTGCGGTTGCTTGATCGGCAGTGGAAAGTAGAGGATTGGCGGGGGGCATTGCGGGTAGCGACGGAAGTGCTCGGCCAGGGTTCCG
>CAZPBV010000206.1:481-3901 GCA_964584675.1 uncultured Bdellovibrionales bacterium | reverse complement strand
CCATTCTTTTGTATTCTGGCTTGATAGAGTCCGAACAGCCGCAGGCAGGCGAGCAAACGGGCAGGGAATATCTCCGCGCTCCTCTGATGGTGTATGGCTCGTCTCTGGCGAGTGAGGTGCTTCCCTCACACCTGGAAGGAGCCGAGAGGGAGCGCTATTTTGACCAGGTGGTTCGGCCCGCCATTGAAAAATTCGATAGGGTTATCCTGGTTATTTTCAATAAGAAGCTGGCGGGTATGGTGAGCGGCGAGGGGAGTGTTGTTGACTACTATCGCGCTTATTTTGGAAAGAACGGCTACTCATGGGCCGACCAAAATGACGGATTGGTGCGAGTATCAGTGGCAGTAAAGGCCACTGAACCCAGGCTACCGCATGTCGATAAAGTACTTATGGAGACGCAAGTCCGGTGATAGCTCGGTGTGAAAAGAGCAGGCCAAAACATGATTGCTTCGGATAAGAACAGCTTCAGTACTATGTTGATCTTTCATGTCGCTCCCTTGGGGCGAACCGTAGGACGTTATGAATGTCCTTGAGTATTTTCCTAAAACTTCTACCTCATCACTCAGCGCCTCAAGTCGGGGAGCCCGAATAAAATCGACTTGCAGCGGGGGAGAAAAGAGGCTGCACTCGATGGTTGATGAAAAAGACTCGCGTTGACTGCCGTAATAATTACGGTGGGCGCGTATAGGGAGGGCTGCAAGCGATTTTTGACATGGGTTTACTACTTCCTGGGCCAGTAAGATGGCGCCGGCACAGATGCCCCATGTTGGGCGCGAACGAACAAAATTCACCAGAGGCTCAAAGAGCCCATACTTCTCTATGAGAGAAAGCATGGTAGTACTTTCGCCCCCGGGCAAAATCAGCCCATCGATACCATCGAGGTCCTCAGGTAAGCGCACCTTATGAACCGTGCAACCCAACTGCCTCAGAATAACGCAATGCGGTTCAACGCAGCCTTGTAGTGCAAGTAGTCCTATCTTCATGATTTACCAGCCGCGCTTGGAGAGAAGCTGCGGTTCTGGAATGCTCTCTATCGCGATCCCGTCCATCGCCTTGCCAAGCCCTCGGGAAATTTTCAAGAGCATCTCCGGCTTGTCATAGTACGTGGCAGCTTCCACCATAGCTCGCGCCAAGCGCGGTGGATTTTCTGATTTGAATATTCCTGATCCGACGAAAACAGATTCAGCTCCCAGCTGGCGCACGAGTGCGGCATCTGCCGGGGTAGCAACTCCTCCGGCCGAAAAGTTTGGAACGGGCAATTTCTGCTCTGATGCGACCAATTGCACCAGCTCTTTTGGTACTCGGTACTCAAGCGCTTTGGCATCAAGTTCTTGATCTGACATACTTACGAGGGCTCGGATCTCTGCGGTCACTTGGCGCAAATGTCTGACAGCCTCAATAATATTTCCAGTTCCGGCTTCCCCTTTGGTACGAATGAGGGCGGCTCCCTCATGTATGCGCCGAAGAGCTTCTCCTAAGTTGCAAGCGCCGCAAACAAAGGGAGTCTTAAACCCGTGCTTATTGATGTGAAGACCGGGATCGGCGGGGGTCAGAACTTCTGACTCATCAATGAAATCTATGCCGATAGCCTCAAGAATCTGCGCTTCGGCGAAATGGCCGATGCGCACCTTTGCCATGACCGGAATACTTACTGCCGCCTTAATCGCCTCGATCATTTCGGGATCGCTCATACGGGCAACCCCGCCGTAACGCCGAATATCGGCCGGTACCCGCTCGAGGGCCATGACTGACACTGCCCCTGCATCCTCGGCAATTTTAGCCTGCTCCACGTTGACGACGTCCATAATGACGCCGTTACAGAGCATGTGCGCTAGACCAGTCTTAAGATCCATAAAAACAGTAATGACCCCAACGGGACTCGAACCCGTGTTTCCGGCGTGAGAGGCCAGCGTCCTAGGCCACTAGACGATGGGGCCACATAAGTAAAAAATACCTCCCCGAGCATCACTTCCTCAAAAAACATTTGAGGTGCAGCTTCTCTCGGAGAAATGGTAGGCTTCAACCACCCCCCCGATCTTTGGGTTGTGGTAAAATTACGTAAGGAAGGGTACCAAAACAGGCCGTGAAAAGCTACACTAGGCCCCGAAAGATGGTCTATGATTTCCTTTCGGAACTATTCGCCCGTGGTGCAATGGTAGCACGTCAGGTTCTGACCCTGAAAATCGAGGTTCGAGTCCTTGCGGGCGAACGTCCCTTCGTTGTCGCCGATACCCCCTTTTTGAGGGGACCCAATATATCTTGTTCCAAGAGCGAGGGTAGAAACGGGGGGGGATCTCGACGTGGCCAGATTGTCCGACCCTTGCTGGCCTTCATGCTATGCCTTCCTCTTGCCTCCTGTTCTATCCCTTCGCTCAGCGGGGGCGGTGCCCCTAGCCAGCTTGATGTGGAAGTGCAGAACGCGGCTCGGATTTACATGGATCCCAAGACGGTAAGGGAGTCGGAAGCGATCCGCTCGTACATTGTGGGTCAGTTAGCCTTCCATGATCAGAATTTTGATCGGGCGATAGAAAATCTTGCGCGAGCGAGCGATCTCATTCAAGACCCCGTTCCTCTCCTTCATAGCCGCTTGGCCGAGTTGTATGTTCGCCGCGGAGACTTGGAAAAGGCGCTTGCTGAAACTGATAAAGCGCTCGCAGCCGAGCCAAAGGATAGATCCAATAGGTTGTTGCGAGCGGGCATTCTGGAGGTTAAAGGCGACCATGAGGCGGCCCAAGAGATATATGAGGCTATGGTTCAGGAAAGCCCATCTGATTTTGACGCGCGGCTTCTTCTAGCCGGACTATATGAGAAGCAGAATAATTTTGATGCGGCACTGGCGCTGGTCGATGAAATTATTACCAAAAATCCTTCTAACTTTATAGGCTATTTTTACCGCGGCCGAATTTTAGAAAGCAAAGGAGATTTGAGTGCTGCCCGCGCAAGCTTAATGCGAGCATTCGAATTAGAGCCAAAAAGTGACCAGGTACATGCCGATATCGTGCGGGTTTTGGCCAAGAGCAAAGGTGTAGATGAGCTGCAATCATTTTGCGAGCGGTTGCTGGTGGCTGACCCGGAGAATCTGTTGGCGCGGAAAGTTCTTGGGCAGCTGCTCTTGGGGCAAAGTGACTATGATAAGGCGCTCGTTCATTTGCAGGCGCTTGAAGAGAAGGAAAATAACCCAGCCGATACCCGCTTCAAGATAGCTCTCATTCAGATTCAAAAGCAGAATTTCAGAGAGGCTTTTCGGGAGCTCAATCTGGTGCTTGCGGAGAGGCCAGATCATGAAGAGGCTCGTTATAATCTTGCCGCGTTGTTGGGCGGCAGCGGTCAAATTGATGAGGCAGTTGCCGAATTGAGGAAAATACAGCCCACCCAGAGTCTTTATGTGAAGGCCAATACTTTTGCCGCCTTTCTTCTGCG
>CAZPBV010000206.1:0-471 GCA_964584675.1 uncultured Bdellovibrionales bacterium | reverse complement strand
ACGGGGCTGAAGAGCACATTCGAGCAGTTCTTGACCGTCTGCCCCAGGATAAGCAAGCGGCTAATTTTCTTATTTTGGTCTTAAGGGATGCTCGCAAGTATCGCGAGGCCGAGGACTTTGTTCATCAGCTGCTGAGAAACGATCCAACAAACGAGCAGCTTCTGTTCAATCTGGCAGTGATTCAGCATGATCGCGGCAAGGAGGAGGAATCATTGCGGGTCATGGAACAAGTTCTCGAAATTAACCCGGAAAATGGCGATGCTCTTAACTATGTGGCGTATGGTCTCTCAGAAAGTGGGCACGAGCTTGAGCGGGCCTTGGAACTAATTCAGCGTGCATTAAAGATTCGACCGGACGATGGTTACTATCTAGACACCCTAGGATGGATATTTTTTAAGAGTGGCCGGTACCCTGATGCTGAGGAAGTGCTGAGTCGAGCCGCAAGCCGTGCGGGTGAAGATCCGGATATCT
>CAZPBV010000205.1:0-6555 GCA_964584675.1 uncultured Bdellovibrionales bacterium | reverse complement strand
CGTTTCGCACCACCCTTGTCCGGATATGCGCTATATAGGATCTAAGGATGGTTCGAATATCTCGCTCACTCCAACGTACATGCCAGGAAACCGGTAAGCGCGGAGAAATGCGGGCGACCAGCTCGCCTGCTTCAACTAAACGCGGGAAACGGCCTCTCGGGAGCGCGACAAGGTCTTCGCACTTTTCAAAATCGATAGAGCGGAACGTCTCATCTCGGAGCAGCGCCCAACGATCAAAAAGGTAGGTTTTCTGGGAAGATTCAATGCGAGGAGAAATAATACCAAAGCCTTCGAGGAAGATAGCCCGATCCTGCTCCAAAAAGTGTTGCAATGCGCAATTTACCTCGAAACAAAGGAGCTGCATATCATCTTCTGAGCAGATTTCGAGAAATGACTCTTCATCGAGGCGATAGGGGAGACGTTTTCTCGCTACCTTCCCGTGCTCGATCTCGCCAATTTTAACGTTGTGGCTTTTGGCATGGGTCTCCTTGATGTTTGGATCTCGCATGGTTCCACGGCCGGAAATGAGAGGAGCCTCGCCCGAAGGAGCAGAAAACGCCGGGACGTGGGACTCGTGGGTGCCTGAATTTTCCATATCGAGCGCTAAAAGATCCTCCATGAGGAGCTTCCCTGCCTCCAGAATAAGATTCTAAAAAAAAGAGAGCGTGCCGCCTGAGGATTTAGAGAGCAAATGGCAAACAACGACTCAAAATACCAAAGAGCTACGAGCCAACAATTTTCTTAATTACGGATAGCAACTGATCCTTGGGAACTGCTCCTACAATTTGATCGACGACCTTTCCCCCCTTAAAGAATACTAAGTTTGGAATTCCTCTTACGTTGTAACCGCTTGGTGTCTGGGGATTTTCGTCCACGTTGAGCTTGGCAACCTTCAGTTTGCCGTTGTACTCGTTGGCAAGCTCTTCCAAAACGGGAGCAATGCTCTTACACGGGCCGCACCATGGCGCCCAAAAATCGAGCAGTACCGGGATGGGGGACTTGAGAATCTCAGAGTCGAATGAACTATCTGAGATTTCCGAAACATTTCCAGCCATACGCTACCTCAGTAAATCCGTTTTCTTCAGAAACAAGTTAGCTTTTATGATCGCACAATAAGAGACGTTTATGGCGTGAATACCAGACATTGTCAATTCTTACTGAATAGAAAGGGGATTCCCCGCTCATTTCATACGATAAAATAGGTTGTTGACATTCTTAACTATTTTGGACTTAGAGAGCGGCCCATATGAGTAAGACACAAGTTACTTTAACTAGTTTGAAACTAATTATGCTCCTATGTCGTCTTAAGTTTAAATGAGTTAAAGTAGCATTAAGCTGGCAGGCTTTTTGGAGAATGCTAAGTCGATAGAGAGGGGGCACTATGGTTAGTGAAATCAGACCTCAGCGGTCATCGTCGTGTGGGGCAGTGGCGTACACGGTTGATTCCTTTGCGAATGGCATTTCTTTTGGGCAACATCGCCTGGAGGAAGGGCAAGACCCGAGAGATTACTACGGGTTGAGCATCAGTGACGAAGGGGAAATTGTTCGCCTTCGCAGTCGCTACGCCCTGCATCATAACAATCCCACCTGGGAACTTGAACGCTATCTCATGCGACTATCTCAGCAGGGAGTTCTGGGGTCCTCAACTATTTACTTCGGGACCAGCGGCGACCCATTCCATCCATTTGATGGAAAGTTCGAGGCTTCCATGAAATTTTTACAGTTATTTGAGCGATATGTGCCGGGACTCTTGGTTGTGCAGACCCGTTCGCCGCTGGTTGTGTTGGCTTTACCAGTTTTGCAAAAATTGGGGGACCATGCGGCGGTAACCATAGCGTTGGAAACTGACGACAATGAAGCTATTCGACGATACACTCCGGATATTCCACTGTGCGAGGATCGATTGAAGGCGGCAACAGCCCTGCGTCGATTTGGTATTGAGGTGACCCTGCAAGTCGCGCCTGTCTTGCCTTACGGGGATTGGAAATCTGACGCGCAACGCTTTGCGCACGTACTAATAGATCACGCAGACTATCTTTCAGTACGGCCGCTTCATGATGGATCGGCCGTTTCTGAGCAGCGAATGCGGCATTCTCAAGTTGCTAAGCGGATGGCGGCGGACAGAAAATTTGTTTGGTTAAGGCCCGATACGGCTCGGCCGCTTGTGGCGGCCATCGAAAAGCTTTCCCCTGCGAAACTTGAAACACCATCTCGCTCTCACCGCAGAGAGCGACAAATGAGTTTATTTGTGGCCTAAAGTAACCGATAACTTTCTTCGGATAGAGAGCTGGATCTCCCCGCGGAACCATGGGCATTTCTTTTGGCCTGCCGGGCTGGCTTCTATATGTGCTAAAAAATTAGCTGATCAAAGGTGAAACAGTGATAGCCGTTACAGGGAGGGGGCAATGACGAGAGTCGCAGTTATTGGGGGGTGTCGCACTCCCTTTGTGAAGGCCGGCGGGGGACTTGCGCGATATTCGTTCATCGATCTGGGTGTTGAGGTGGTTAAAGGATTGTTCGGTCGATTGCGACTTGCGCCGGATGCGGTCGAAGAGCTTGCTTTTAGCACGGTACTGGTCGATCCGCGTGCTTCTAATTTTGCTCGGGAAATCATTTTCAAAGCTGGCCTTCCTGCCTCCATTGTCGCTCATTCCATTTCAAATAATTGCATCAGTGGCCTGGTCGCAGTTGCTATGGAGGCCGAAGCTATTCGGAGTGGAAGGCTCAAGCTTGCTCTTGCCGGCGGGAGTGAGTCTATGTCACGCCCGGCACTCAGCTTTCATCCGAAGGCTGAAAGACTTTTCTTGAACCTTTTTAGAGCGCGCTCTATGGGGGAAAAGCTTTCTATCGCATTTGGCTATAGACCGTGGATGGCGCTCCCTCTTGCTCCAAGTCCGAAAGAGCCGTCGACGGGGCTTACCATGGGACAACACTGCGAACTCATGGCCAAGGAGTTCTCAATTGCGAGGGAGTTGCAGGATAATATTGCATATCAGAGTCATGCGCGCGCAGCTAAAGCTCAAGCTGGTGGAGTACTGGCTCAGGAAATTATCCCGGTGGGAGGAGTTGAGAAGGATAACCTGATCCGAGCCGACACGAGCTTGGAACGGCTGGCGAAACTTCCGCCGGTGTTTGACAGGAGTTCGGCAGGCACTCTCACCGCCGGCAATTCGAGCGCACTTACCGATGGCGCTTCCATAATTGGCCTTGCGGCCGAGGATGAGGCACGTAAAAGAAACTTGGACATCATGGGCTACATTGAGGCGATTGAATTTTCGGCCATCTCGCCTAATGACGGACTGCTTATGGCGCCGGCCTTGGCATTGCCGCAAGTGCTTGAGCGTGCTGGAAAAACAGTCGCAGACATTGACATATTTGAGATTCACGAGGCCTTTGGCGCTCAGGTCGCGGCCAATCTGTTGGTGTGGGAAAAGGGATGGAGCAAGTATCCCGACCTTAGGCCAATTGGACCTATTCCTTCCGAGAAGATTAATGTCAATGGCGGTTCAATTGCTATCGGCCACCCGTTTGCGGCAACTGGAGGGCGGCTCATTTTGTCAGCGCTCAATGAGCTTAAACGGTCCAATCGAAAGAGTGCGGCCATAAGCGTATGTGCAGCCGGCGCCATGGCCTGCGCCCTTATCGTCTCTGTCTAAAAACGTTTAGTATCCCTGCCGCTGTCTGCGGAGCTCTTCGAGCTCGCGCCGCTGCCGCGCGAGTTCCTCTTCTTGCCTACGTATTCTTTCGTCCTGCTCCGTCTGTCGGTCCGAAACATTATCCGACTCATTGCCAATAAGACCCCCAGCCAGGGCGCCGGCAGCTCCGCCAATGGCAAGGCCAGCCCCCGTGCTGCCCACTTGGTTGCCTACGATGGCCCCAAGGCCTGCACCTAATGCGCCGCCCGTGAGCACTCCTTTCTCGCGTCCGGAGAGAGGTCGACTTTCGCATGCCGTAAAACTTAGTAATATTAAGGAGATAATGAGTGTTTTAGAAGATGGGACTTTCACAATGCCTCCGGCGATCATATTCCTGATTATTTATTATATCTTAGAATTAACAGTTGCACCACCCGAGGATAAATAGCGAAAAACTTCCTAGTTTTTAGCGCTACCTTATTGTTTGGGGGGTGCAGGCTTTCGCTGAAGATATGTGTACCTTTAAACCAGCCCGCCACTCCAAAGCGCTTTTAAAAAATCCCGCCACGGATAAATCGTGATTCCATCGTTTGTAACTCGCTGGTGAGGATCTTGGGAAACCACTGCAAAACGCTCAATCTTGTTTTCTTCCTTCAATGCTCTGAGCCCTTTGAGATGTCTATCATGCACGAGAAGTGTCGCCTTTATACCTAGGGCCAGATAATCTCCGATGATGAGATCCACTTCCATTTTGGAGGTACTGCGCCAATATGTTAGGGGGAGAGAGCGTCGAGTGTAGCTGTTCCACGCTCGCGTCTCAAGAATAATGAAGTGCTCAAATGCATCGCCAAAGGACTTGCTCCCCTCCGCAATCGGGCCTTCTCTTGCAAGATGGCGCCTGACACCGAGATCAAATAGGAAATACTTGGCTCGCGATATTGCTTTGCGTTTCGTTGTACCGGTGTAACCGGGCAATCTAAACCCAATCAAGGTGTCGTCAAGAATTTGCAAATAGTTCTTGAGGGTGCTTGGAGACACCTGAAGGTCGGAAGCAAAGGACTCATAGCTCAACTCCTGACCATTGGTGCGAGCTACAGAGTCCAAAAACTCGGCAAAGGCTGAAATGTTACGTGTGACGGCCTCGGCTTTGACTTCCTCTCTCAGATAGGTGTCCGCGTAGGCCGCCAAGTCCTCATCCGGCGACTGACTGGTATAGATATCGGGGAGCCCTCCCTGGTTGAGGAGGCGAAGTAATTCAACGTCACCTATCTCTTGAGATACGAGCGGGAAAAGGCGAGCCTCGCGGGCGCGCCCGGCCAATAGATTGGCGCCACCATGCTTGAGCTTTCGGGCGCTTGATCCTGTCAAGAGGAACTTGATTTGCTTTTTCTGTATGAGTCGCTGGACCTCGTCAAGAATAATAGGAAGCTTTTGCACTTCGTCGATAACTACGGGTCGAGAGGGATTGGTAATCATTTCTTCCAGTAAGCTCGGGTTACGGACAAGACTTGAAAATGTTTGAACGTGAAGAAGGTCAATAACCTGGGCTTCGGGAAGGCTGCGATTGAGGCAGAAATAGCGCTCAACGCCGAGGCAACTCCACTCAAGAGAGCTTCGCAGTGACCTTTCTTGGAAAGTAAGACCAAAACCACGCCCTGAAGCTTCTCTTTAGGAGCGACTTTTCAGGTTCAGGGGTAGTTATCAATGATTGAGTGGCGGTTCGGCCCTGGGGCTCCATCCGAGTATCCGCATTCAGTGAAGTAATTGACTCCTCGCGCTCTTTCGGTTCAAGGTCATGAGAAAGAACATCGAGAGGGCTCTTTGTTCCTACACCTTTCTCAGCGGTAACATGGGTGTAGATCATCGTGGTTTTAAGATCATTATGGCCAAGCAAAATTTGGACGGTTCTAATATCGGTTCCTGAGTCAAGTAGGTGAGTTGCGAAGGAGTGCCTAAAGGTATGGCAACTTACTTTCTTTTGAATACCGGCGTTTCTTACTGCTGCTGAAACGGCATCCTGCATGATAGTTGGGTAGAGATGCCATCTCCCCGTATTTCCTGTTCGCGGATCAACTGATCGCTTATAAGACGGGAATATGTACTGCCATTTCCATTCTGTGGTGGCGTTCGGATATTTTCTCTCAAGCGCGTACGGGAGATTGGCTCGTCCGAATCCCTCCTTTAGGTCAAAGTCGTGAATAGCCTTTGCAGCCTCAAGTTGTTTTCGTAATGGTTCCCGCAGAAAGTTTGGGAAGGGGACTGTTCGATCCTTGGCGCCCTTCGCATCTCTCACCACAATAAGGTTTCGATCAAAATCCACATCTTTCACTCGAAGCTTTAATGCCTCGATAAGTCGCATGCCCGTACCGTAGAGGAGGCATGCTATTAACCACTGGACACCTGAGAGGCCTTTGATAACGGCCTTTACCTCCTCAATACTTAAAACGACAGGAATGTGTTTTGGTCTTTTAGCCCATACTATTCCCTCAAAAGTGCCGGGGTCTTTTTGAAGTACCTCTTTAAAGAGGTATACGATACCGTTTAGAGCCTGATTTTGAGTAGGGGCCGATGCGTTTTTCTCCGAAGCCAAGTAGCTTAGGAACTCAGTAATCTCTTCTGCCCCCATATATCTTGGATGCTTTCCCTTATGGAATGCTGCAAACCGCTTAGCCCAATGGACATAGGTCTTCTCAGTAAACATGCTCATATGGGCAAGGCGCATCTTTTCTCGCATGGCTTGAAAGAGACCCCTAGGCCTTCCTTCAGGAGGAGAGGGGAGTTTCATTACTTTTTTGGAGTTACTTGAGTCCTTCATACTTCAGTAATCGCGATCCCGAGGGAAGAGTTGCTTCCAATCTCGTGAGTAGCCCGGTGTACTCACGAGATTGGACGGGTCACGTGAGTAAACTCTTGGACCTTA
>CAZPBV010000204.1:2012-6575 GCA_964584675.1 uncultured Bdellovibrionales bacterium | reverse complement strand
ATATTCTGCTTACCGAATTTTTTTGCCCTGATGTGGAAAAGGGCCGAGAGGTAATCGAAGAGATATGAAATAATTGCCTAAACCTCACCTCTTGGCCTGTTCGAGTGATGGATCTTGGGGATAAGATCCTGAAGTGATACACTTCATCCTCGCTCCCGAAAACTCATTTGAACGGAATGGATGTTATCGCGGAAGCTTCTCGAGCAGATGCCTGCGATCATTGCCTTTCACAAGGGCAACATCGCGAGTTATTCTGCCTTGATTGACAAGTTCCACGAGGTGATCATCCATCAGTCGCATGCCGACCTTGGCGCTGGTCTGCATGACTCCCGGTACCTGCTCAAGCTTCTCTTCGCGGATAAGATTGGCAATCGCCGGAGTGTTCAGCATGAACTCGAGAGCTGCCACCCGCCCCTCGCCCGAGGCTAGGGGACAGAGTGTCTGGCAGAGCACCGCAAGCAAACCCTCGCTGACCTGAGCGCGAATCTGGGATCGTTCGAGCCTATCGAACTGCTCTACCAACCGGTTGATGGTGCCGCGAGCGCTGTTGGTATGCAACGTTGAAAGCACCAAGTGCCCGGTTTCCGCCGCGCTGAGCGCGGCGCGGGTAGTTTCAAGATCGCGCATCTCTCCAACAAGAATAATGTCTGGATCCATGCGCAGGGCCTGACGTAAGCCTTCCTGAAACGAATGAACATGAGTACCAACTTCACGCTGCCGCACCACACATCGCCCTGGTTTGTACACGTACTCAATGGGATCTTCGAGCGTAATGATCGATCGGCCCAAGGTCTCGGTAACGTGATTGACCAGACTCGCGAGTGTTGTCGACTTGCCGGAACCCGTCTGGCCGGTAACCAGAACGAGGCCACGCTCAAGTGACATGAGTTCAACAAGCTGCCGGGGCAGCCCAAGTTCCTCGGGAGTGAGAAACTTGTTTGGGAGGCGTCGCATAACCATGGTCTGAGCGCTGCCACCGGACTCTTGGTGCGCCAAAGTGACGCTTACCCGGAACCGCACTTCTCCCCCGGGCGTTTTGAACCCAAAGGCAAAATCGGTTCCGCCACCCTCCTGGATCTGCGCCTGACGGGAGTCCGGCGCTATCTGTTTGGTGCATGCAATGAGCGCCTCCGCCGTCAGTTTAACAGTCTCAAGGCGTTTGAGATTACCATGCACCCTGACTGTCGGCCTTTCACCGACAACCAGATGGAGATCACTGGCCTCCATCTTTACGACCGTCTCCATGAGACGATCCATCTGCGGGGTGTCTGTCGCGGCCATAACAAGGCCTCCTGTGGGAGGGAACCAAGAAGAAACAAGACCCGGCTACACTACCGAGCCTTCTACAAGAGATAACCTTCCCTCATCAACTACCTCTCGTTTTGCGGAGACAAGGACTCTCTGCAAACGAGAGGCAAATGTCCACTACCCTTTCGTCGACAACAGCCCTGGGAATGAACGGCTACTTCCAACCGTATCTTCAGGGTAGCGTGTCGCAACGACCTAACAAAAAAGTTTTTTCAGACTTTGCTCAACGCGAACAATAGGAGCTCTCGCAGATGTGTCCGTTGACACTATCGATTGTCATATTGATATTACATCCAATCGCATCACAATTAGTGCGAATCGTCCACTGCTGATTGTTCGCAGGGGAAGGCGGGGTAATTTCGACCCGTCCAATCCAGGGCCAGCCGCGCTCGGCGGCAAACGACTTAGCACATGAAATAATTTCATCTTCACTCTTCATTGCTGCTAACATATACCCCATAGGTTGCTCCCCCCACAACCACTGATCCAATGGCCGCTTCGGAAACCACATCCTTCAACTCCACATAGCCGTTAGTAATGGGAAACCTAAGGCCCTCAAAGGCAGCCCCCGCCCCATTGACACGAACTTGAGCATAAGTTTCTGCCAAGGCTTCTTCGATATAGCGAAGAAAACTAGAGCGTTGGTATAAGTCCATTCTCAGGTCAGCCCGAAAGTTCTTTAAGTACTCAAACTTGGGCGAAAGGAATGAATGCACCATCTCGTGGTGATAAACTAAGGCCCGGTCCTTGGCTGAGCCATTGAGCGAATAGGTGACATTACCAAACTTATCGGTAAACCCCTCTCCTTTCGGCAATGAGTAGTCTCCTTCAATAATTGGTTTGTAGAAGTTATCACCTCTCGACGCTCGCTTGAGGACCGTTTCGGCCACTTCCTCGCCTTCTCGCCGAAGTATGGTGGTGGTCTTTCCCGCCCCTTTTATCCAGTCGCCTATGCCGGGGAGCCAACCTATCACCGCTAGTCCCAGATCAAGCCAAGAACCAGGCTTTCCCTCCATAACTTTTTTTGCCGCAGCAATAGTATCGCGTCCATCGGCAATTTGTCCTACCACTGGAATCAATCCAACGCCAATCTGACTTACTGTCTTGGTTGGCGATGAGTTGTCCGAGAAATCTCCCATGATTGCGCCGTCGGCAATGTCCTCGCCAAAACTTTGCAAAGTTCCCCAGACTCGGGATGAACCAGATTCTCCTGATACAGTAGGTGCCATAACCACTCCATTAATAAAGTTACCCCTCTGTCCAACCTTGGCTAAACGCGAAGGTTTAAGGATTTGGGCGAGAATAGCTTGAAGCTTCGACAACACAGCTACCTTCATGCCTATGAGGCAGGTGTCAAAGCGTTCAAGCTAATACCTGTATCGAACAATCGGGAGGAAAGTTTCCTATGTAGGTTTTTGTTTGCCCCGGATTATCACCCAGGATACCCGTTGATACGCTGACGGGCGCGAACTGCGCGCATACAGACCGAGTATAATGAATACCCATTGGTCAGTTCAAAAGTTGTTCGCCCGCCGGTTAAGAATTGATCGGCTAATATACGGGTCAAGACCAAACCTTGATAGTAGACATAGTCTTCGGTTTTTCTCTTAGACAAGAAACGGGCTTTTCCGTTCTTCCACCGGTACTGATAGACAGTATCGGTATTATCACCGTATCCACCTAGCGCCGACATAAGAAGCAGCGGATTGGGGTACTTTCCCTCGCCGCTAGGTTTGAGCGATGCTGCGGTGCTGCCCTGATAGTTTTTTGAGCTAAAGGTGAACGTCAAATCGAATCCGGATTGTTTGCTCAAAGCATCAACATCAGCAAGATTGACCCGCGCCCTCACCAAATATCGGTCACCTTTCTTCCCTCTGCAGGTGTCCTTGTGCAAGACCGCGCGGGCCTGAACATAGCCGTCACCCTCGCCGCTCACGATGTCTGGGCCACCCGCCTGAGGAGGATCAACACTTCCCGGATCCGTGGGCTCAATGGAACCACCCCCGCCTGAACCGTAGCCAGCTCCGGAAATATAGTCACAGATCTCTTGCTGTGTAGGCGTCCGTCCAAGAATAAAGGATAGCAATATTTCAAGCTGGGCTCGGATGACCGAATTGAGATTATTGCAGTCGTAGCCAACGGCAGCGCGAATCTGCAACGGTGAATTTCTACGAATAACCAGGACACGATCGGTTTCAAGGGCGGCCCATCCTGACGTTGCTCCAAGTCCCTCTGGTATCGACTTTTTTTTCAACGGAAGTGAGTCAAGTGTCGCCCGTAAACCAGCCGGCCCATTCATAGCGGCATACACGGGAACGCTCATGTTCCCACGGGACTCAAAATAGAAGATGATCTCCCCAGCCGCGACTTGTGCCGGACTGAGCGTAATGGTCACGGGACGATTATCTGGATTGCCTTGTACCACCAAGGGTTGAGCAATAACCAAGGAGCTCAGTGTTCCAAAAAAGGTAGTAATAACAATGAAGTAAGTGATTAACCGCATAAAAACTCCTCGCACTGACGGACTAGTGCTAACCCTTCGAAAGAGTTATGGTCCGGGTGCTCGCTCGCGTAGCGGAGAATATTCCCGCCCCAAAACCCGCAACATGCAAGACACATATGGCAGGCCTTTCGATATGTAGACCCCGACGAACGAAGGCTACAAACTATGCTCAGGTATCTATATAGAGATACGTATAGCCCTCAAGCGCCTCGCGGTAGCGCTTTTGTATCTTAGCTGCGTCTTCATTTGATAGAGCTGACTCGCGCAGTGCCTTCTCTATAGCCAGCCGCAAACGCTCAAATAAATCTTGAGGCTCATATTGTACATACGCTAAAGCCTCCCTCACGGTGTCCCCCTCAACCACTTGGGTAAAAGTCACTTGTCCCGCATCGTCTAGGTCAACATGCACCGCATTAGTATCGCCAAACAAATTGTGCAGGTCTCCAAGAATTTCCTGATATGCTCCGACAAGGAAGGTTCCAAGGAAATATGACTCACCAGGCTTAAGGGGATGAAGGGGCAGATATGGTTTGACATCCTTAAGGTCAACAAATCGATCTATCTGACCATCGCTATCACAGGTCATATCACACAAGATACCTCGCCGAGCCGGCTGTTCTTTCAATCGGTGAATCGGCATGATTGGGAAAAGCTGATCGATCGCCCATGAGTCAGGCATGGACTGAAACAACGAAAAATTACAGAAATAGGTATCACGGAGCTGCTCGTCAAGCTTTTCAATATCTTCGGGC
>CAZPBV010000204.1:0-2002 GCA_964584675.1 uncultured Bdellovibrionales bacterium | reverse complement strand
CATAAATTTGAGCCCGGCGGCTTCCTTGCGAATTTTAGCGATAAGATGCCAAAAACAATTATCGGCGTATGCTCGCTCTGCCAAACTCATGTCGCCCTGAATAAACCGCTCGACAATTTCATCTCGCAAACTCAGCGCATCATGTAAAGCTTCATGACAATTTTTAACCGAGACATTGTTGTATAGTTCCTTCAGATCTCGTAGACACTCATGATCACTGGGCGGGGTTCCAAGCACCGCTACGGCCTCAAGCATTGGAGATGAATCTATCACCTGAAATACTAAAACCGAATGATGCGCCGAGAGCGCTCGTCCCGATTCGGTAATAATATTGCCATGCGGCACTCCCGCGGCATCGCAGGCCTGTTTCATGGCATACACGACATCACGAGCATACTCTTCCACAGAGTAATTCATCGATGATTGAAAATTTGTCCTTGAGCCGTCATAGTCAACTGCCAGACCCCCTCCGACATCCATAAAGCATAGAGACGGACAGA
This sequence comes from uncultured Bdellovibrionales bacterium, assembly GCA_964584675.1. Taxonomy (GTDB): domain Bacteria; phylum Bdellovibrionota_C; class UBA2361; order UBA2361; family JBGSMV01; genus CAZPBV01. The sequence goes on along the minus strand of CAZPBV010000204.1, from coordinate 1,502 downwards.
GGGCTGCGATTTCGGTATACATACGTGTCGCTTCGCGCAACACTTTCTTAATCGCTGCAATAGAAGTAATTTGACTTCCAACATGGTAATGCAGCAGCTTGAGGCAATCTTGCTTGCCCCTGCTCTTGAGCTGGTCGATCGCTTGCACGATCTCTGTGGTCGTTAATCCAAATTTAGCCTTATCTCCACCCGAGGCTTCCCAACGGCCACTGCCCTTGCTGACCGGCTTCATCCGAATGCCAAGCTCCGGCTCGACTCCCAAGCGTGCCGCAATTTCAAGTGTCTGTTCAAGCTCATATAGCTGCTCAACAATCACAATTGACCGTCGCCCAATCTTACGGGCCAAAAGAGCAAGTTCTATATACTCTGTATCCTTGTAGCCATTACATAGAAGCAGCGCTCCCGGAGTGTCATGGATCGCCAAAACCGCAATCAGTTCCGGTTTACTTCCAACTTCTAGTCCTAACATAAAGGACTGTCCCGCCTTGCGTATGGTATCAACGACATGGCGCTGTTGGTTCACCTTAACGGGATACATACCGTAGTAAGTCCCCTGATATTCCGATTCCTCTTTGGCCTTGTAAAAAGCCTCATTCAGCCGTTTGACCCTATCTCGCATAATGCCGTCAAATCGGAGCAAAACCGGAGAGGTAATCCCCCGCTGATTGAGAGACCGCACTACCTCATAGAGGTTAATGGCACTGCCGTTCCTGTCGGGGCGCACCATGACCTGACCATCTGCATTGACGGCAAAATATCCTTCGCCCCAGGTATCTACTCCGTAGAGCTGCGCACTCTTTGTTACATCCCAACCTTCCATTTGACTCTTCTAAGGACTCCTCTCCTGGTATCAATCACTTGTCTTGGATTGCTGCAATAATGAATTTTATATAGAACGTCAAGCCATGGTACCACCCCAATACGGCTTATGCGACTTTTTGTTGGCATCGAACTAAATCCAGACCTCGCCCAGGAACTCACCTCTGCCACTGCTTACCTCAAGCGGCGATGGCCGGAAGTCGTGCGTTATACTCAATCCGAGAATCTTCATCTCACATTAAGGTTCATGGGTGAAGTCGAGCCATCTTGTCTACCCATGATTCAAAGCGCCATTTCAGGAATAGCATGTGCGCTCAGCCATACGGCCATCGAACTAAAGAGTTTGGGATGTTTTCCCCTGCTCAAGAGCGCCCAAGACCCAACTTTGCCGGTGAGGATCGTTTGGGCCGGGTTTGAGAGAAACGATACCCTTGAGGCTGCTGCCATAGCGTTAGCTGATTGCATCCCTACCAACGGTGGCAGGAAGGATGGGCGTGCCTTCTTTCCCCATGTGACTCTCGGAAGGGTCCGAGCCGACCCTTCGGGAGGCAAGTTGCGTCGAGACCTAGCCCGGACTTCTCCCCAGCCGAAGTCCAGGCTAGGTGTTACTGCTCAAGAAATGCCCATCCGTGGGCATTTCTTGAGTCGCTCCAAGCTCGGTCGCCACGCTACAGGGTGTCGGC
>CAZPBV010000203.1:5882-6599 GCA_964584675.1 uncultured Bdellovibrionales bacterium | reverse complement strand
AGAGGCTCAACATCAAAAGCGTATTCATGCTCTTGAACGGGAGCTGGAGCTTGCCAGAAAAGATGGCAAATCAAAATCTGAGATTGAGGCAATACAAGCCAAGATCACTGAGCAGGAAGGGTACATTCAGGTCCTGCACTTGCAGTTCGAAAGGCAGCAGAATATTTCCAGACGGTGGTGCGACATACTTGAGAGGGTTGAGGCATGCGGCGGTTACCAGGACTACGTAGGCCGCAAAATGTATGAATGTCTGGTTGAGGAGATGAAGATAGTCGACAGCATCAATCGACAGGCGCGGGCCGAATTCAACAATCTAGTTAGAGTCGACTATGATGAGCGGCTAAGGCAGCTGCGAGAGGAGATTGAAGTTTTAAAGGGAGCAAAGGAGCGTGAGCGCTATGAGCGGGGACCACGAGAAACACTTTCGCCTTTGCAGCAGGAGCTGTTGCATGAGCTTACTGACTTGGAACTGCGCTTGGCGCGTGAGACGCTCAGCCCGGATCAGGTAGCGCAAATTAACGATCGTAGAAGATCGGTTGCTTGTCAGCTTGAGCCTGCCAGGCGCGAGGCGGTCCGCAATGAAACTCTTGCCTCAAGCGGAAAGCTGCGCGATTTGGAGGTAGAACTGAATGCCCTGAGAAGACGGTATGAAGTAGCAAGAGCTCAAGGATTTGTGCGAGGCGAAGCCGAGCAACTTATTGTTCAGATTAAGAAATG
>CAZPBV010000203.1:0-5872 GCA_964584675.1 uncultured Bdellovibrionales bacterium | reverse complement strand
AATGTGAGGATCAGATTGGGCGAGCCAAAGGGGCGCTCGAGGGCTACGGTAGGTACGAGCGTGAGTTGGCTTTGATAGCATCCTCTGGTGAGAGTGATGCTGTTAAGGCTATTCAAAAAGACCTCGCCTGGGCGCGGCTACGTCGGGCGCATTCGAGGTTGGGAGAGATTGAAGGGATAATTCGATCGAGTACCGAAGACAATATCATTGTTGCGCTCGAGCAAAAGCTAGTATGTCAGCGCGATGCGGACCTTGTTCGTAATGACATGACCGAACAACAACAGAGACGGCGTAAGCAGTCCCTTACTAAGGAGGAATTGCAATATCTTGAAGAGTACAGCAACCTTGAATATCAAAAGGGAGTGGCGAGAGATTTAAATGTTCGGCAGGATCTCGAAGCGCGGCAACAGAGAATCGGTAGAAAGTTGCGGGCACTCTATGACGAGAATAGGTTATGTGAAATCAAGGAGGCTGAGGGTGTTAGACGGCAAGCTTCAGTTCAAGAGGCCCAGGCACGCATGCTGCAAGAGCGCGACAAGCTGCATGCGCGGGTCGATAAGAGTTTGGCCCCTCCAAAAGTGAAGGATATTTGGAATAAACTCATTGATGAGCAAAGTCGCTATGCCTTTGATTTTGTCGAACTTCAGAGTCGCGGACTTATTCCGAACCCATCTGAATACAAGATTTCTGAACTAAAACAAGCTTTACATGAGGCGGAAATTGAGGCACGTGGAAGGTCTCTGGCATTCAAGACCGAATTGAAACTTCTTGGGGCAGCCATAGGGTCTGGTAGAACCGTTAATAACCCTTATTGGCTGGTGTACATGACCAGGCCGACTGATCATGGTTCGTCGTTAGAGGACGGCGAGTTGGGCATCTCAAGCGGAGTGCCCGTTCCTACTGTCCTGAGGTTAGGTGATATAGCTGAACGCGTTCGAGTTCTTGAGGAGGTGCTGGGACGACCACTTGATGATGTCGAACGTCAGGAAGTGGCGGTCATGTCCGATCAGCAGTATGGCGAACTTGTTGGGCAAGATGTTGAAACCATGTCTAGAAAAATGTCCCCTGCTGCCCATGAGGCAGTATCCTCAGTACGTGGTACTCTGGCGGACTATCGTCAATGGCTTGAGGCGCAACTTAGTCATAGTTTCAACGAAGATGAGCGCTTAACCCTGAGCGATGAACTCGATCTTTTGGAAAGGGGTGAGCGTCAAATCGATGCTATCGAGAAAGAGATGAATAGGGCCTCGGACACAGCATCTCGGCGACGACTGGCTGACGAATTGACTCGGCTTGAGGGTAATATTCGGGACAGTAGAGCATTATTCGACGATGATATTGACGAGCATGGTGGTGACAGCGATTGGTATGGGGATCCTGGTTCGGAGCCCTTTGGAGGCAATAACGGGCCGAATGGTAACGGACTAAGGGGGCCAGCAGTGGGGATCGCGCCCCGCCCACCGAGGGGGTCAGAGGGCCCTGCACGATCGAATAATATCGAGCGCGTTAATAAAATGGGCCGGCCCTCGCCGAGTGGGACTCGGGAAGTCAGTGGGATAAGCAATGTTGTGGAGAGGGATACTGATGCGCTTGCTGCTCACTATCGAGATAGTGGCACTGTTCTTCTTGAGGAGCCGCCGACACTGGAAGTTGCTGAAAGTTTGCAGGAAGGGGAATTCACGGGCACTCGTGCTGATACTGATGAGTCGAATATGCGACCGTTGGTCCGCCCTGAAATGTTCGAGAATCATGAATCTGTGGGGATTTCTGAAGAGTCTCGACCACAACGGGCAGTCCCTTCAACGAAAGCCCCGGGGAGAGACCATATTGTCCGTCCGTTTGAAAGCGATTCTCCTGGGAAAGATTCGGGGAATAAAAATTTAAGTGTGCATCCTGTTCCAGTCCGATTGGCCCCCGATCCTGTTGTTCAGTCGGAACGAATCCCGGTACAATCTGTTTCACGCATACCGATTCATGGAACTGAAGAAAGATTAAACATTCAGGAAGATCCTGAGAATATTCTTGCCAGATTTCATCAACCCGAGCTTGTCCCTCAACCAATCGTGCGTCCTGTTCCGGAAGGCGTCCTACGAAAAGATGAAGAAAATCAAAAGAGAACAAAGAGACACTATCCACCAATCTTTCCGGATGATGTAAGAGAGGAAAAAAAGAAGAAAGTTCTAGAGGATGAGCGCAAGAAGAGACGGCAATCTTTGCTTGCACAGGAAGAAGAAGCCGGTATTACACCAAGACCAAGTGCGGCAAAACTGCACGAAGATGATGTATCCTTTAATGGTCAAAAAATTAAGAACGAGAAACATTGGCGGTGGAAGAATTTGTATTCTTGATGTTCTCGCATTATCACTATCCCACTTCACAACATACCAAACTGACCCTCACGCGCCACTGAAAAGGGACATAGGAGGGGAGACCATAAGGAGTGGAGAGAATGGCTGCTATAAACCAGCCGCCAAGGGGATGAGTGCCGTTTTTGGCAGGCACAGCGCTTGAGTAGTGAGGGGTAGCGGTCCAGCCATATTCATAGGGCGTGCCGTGGAGGAATTCATACATGTATCCCGCGCTTGCGACGAATTGATTCTGAGATGGGCAATAGGCCTCGGTGTAGACGGTGTGATAGTCGCTATAGTCTGCCGCGTAGGAAGTTTGAATGCAGCTGGTAAGGTCGAGTCCTGCGCCTTGCGGTCCGGTAGGGCCCGACGGCCCCGGAAGACCCTGCGCGCCTTGGATGCCCTGGGGGCCTTGGATTCCTTGTGTGCCCTGCGGGCCAACTTCGCCTTTCGTTCCTTGTCCGCCGGAAGGTTGGATGGTTGCTCTGATAATTTCGTTGTTGAGTCGAGTGGCGAGGCTGTCTGTCCAGCGGGTGAGTTGGTTGATTTGAACTTGGAGCTGACGTCGGCTTGGAGACCGCGATTCTGCTTGGGAGGAGTCAATCGATATTGCGATAGTACACGAGAGAATGGAGAGGATTGTTCCGGCTAGTTTCATATGTTCCACCTTATCCTTGTTGCCCCGCCATCCCGATGGCAGGTGTCGAGTTATCGACTGACTATTCGAAACTTTTTAAAAAAAGTTTCCTGGAATGGCTGCTATTTTTCTTGTCGGTCTTGGTCACCGTGAGACGGTGCCAAAGGCCCGACCACTATGCGCGGTTTCAGCAATTTGAGACGTTCTAGATCGGCCAACAATTGACCTAGCCATTTGAGTCTATCGTACGGGGTGGATAGTTCTAGTATACTTCGAATCTGATGACTCTGCGCTTGCGCCGGGGTCCACCCGCCCCATGCTGACTCAAATCGTGGGGGTATTAGTTTTCCCATCTAACTTCTCCGGGCTCGTTCGGCCTGAATGGCAGTCAGTGCTTGGATATCACCCTTATCCGTTTCGCGTCCGGCTAATTCTTTCATCCTGATAAGGTGCGGAATGGAGGCCACATGAATTTTTGTTTCTTCCAAATCGATGATCGATGAATCTCTAAGCAGTTCCGTAAATGGGATGGGCAGGTCAACAAGGATGTCCAGTTCCGAAAATGGATCCGGAGGTCGCCAAAGATTTAGCGCTTTCATGTTCTTGGTCTGAATGAGGAGCGCAAGGACTCCGGGTTTACTGATTTCATCCAAAATAACCGGAACACGAGGAAGATAGCCCACGGCAGACAGACAACTAAACGTCTTTATTACATTTTCTTCCTCCAAGGATATTGCAATATCAAGATCCATAGTGAGACGCATATGTCCGTGAACAATAACCGCCAGTCCGCCGACGAGGACAAAAGATACTCCTTCGTCATGCAGTCTGCGTAGGGGAAAGAGAAAACGTTCAATACTCATTGAATACTATTGTGGTGTGTATTGAGTGCTTGCCTTTCAGTATATCAAGAAAATCTTTTAAGGATACCATATGATGGTCGACAAGTTGGAACAGGCGTACAGATGGCTTGTTATGCTGGCCGCCTTAAGGCTGTTGACCCTTCGGGGGGTATACTTACATCCAATCAAAATAAGGGCATTTTGATTGGATGCTAGTATATATTGACTAGAGCATTATCGATTTCACTCCAATCCCGTTGCCAGCACCAACCACCGTCTTTCAGTAGGGGCTCCGGTGCGCGGGTTGCTGACAAGCTGGGTCCAACTACGTGATTTAAAAACGAAATAGATATTGCCGTCTTCCCGCGCGGCAGCCGGGGGAGGGTTTGGATCTTTGGCTCCGCGCTGCACTGCCCCTTTGAGAACGTCGTCGAATCGTAAACTTCCAGAGGGGCTTTCAATCGAAACTTTAAGCAATGAACCCTGAGGAGAGAGAACCGCGGTGACGGTGCTGTCTGTTTCAATGGCTCTGATGTCTGAGGGGCGAAGAAACTCCCATCCTGAAGAACGAAGTTGTCCAAATACCTGGAGCGCAACCCGCCTCACAAATACGGCAAATTGATTGGCTTTGGCATTAAGAAGCGTGATGTCGCCGTCAGGTAGGTTGGGCAGATAATCAGGCGCTCCTGGGGCGCCCAAAAAGCGTGCTCCGCTTCCAAAGGGTCGAGAAAATGGCTGATAGGCTGATGGGTTTGCTCCTGCACCCAAATGGTCGAGAAGGCTCTCGGTGCCCTGTACGGCATCTCGAACCAGCGCATTTAGGTCGGGACTGGAAGGGAGGGCGCCAAACTTGTCTGTGAGTGTGGTCTGGTCAAGCTTGAATTGTTTTATTGCTTTTTGAGGCTTGGTATCTGGCCCTCGGTCTCTCTGTGTTTGTTCAGCTGAAGCGGGCTTAGGGGCAGGAACGGTGAGGCCCGGGGATTTGGAAACAGCGGGACCGGCCTGCAGGTCGATACCCCTACGAATTTGTTCCTTGGGGGTAAAAGTGTCCTTGTCTGAAAGAAAGCGAGTCTCCGTTGGGGAGGTCGGCGACTCGGGGTTTTCGGGGGGGGAAACAATTTGTTGGGCGGGCTTGGCGGTGGAACGGGGCTCAGAGGCCGGCGGTTTCGGTAAGGTAGCAAGTTCGACAAAAATTGAGGGTTCAAGATTTTGCCTGGTACCGTTCTGGGGCATTAGAAAAACTAGAAGTGCCAGGAGGATATGCACCACGATTGAGGCCAGGAGACCGGGCACGAGGTAGGGCGGGGCATGTAAGGACGACACGCTTTCTTGGTACATGTAGCCGAAAGAATAGCGGTTTTTGCTTGTGGGAGCAAAAGGGTAGGGTTCGGTAGGTGGCGCTACACGAACCCTGGGTGAAGATAAAGATGGACGCCAAAGTCCCTAGTCGTTACAGACAGACCGTGGGTTAGTCGTCGACGAGGTACAGCTGGATGATGGTTGTCGAGGTCTGGGGGGGCGACTCGACGTAGACGCTGTCCTCGAAATACACCGGCGCGGCTGGCACGACAACAGCTCGTGGAACTCGAACCGAACTTACCAGCGGCTGGGGTGCAAAGACCACAGAGTGGTCGCAGTAAAGCCGCTTATAAGTGTTGGAGCTGTATCTGACGGGGACCCCGTACTTCTCGATCATCCGGTACGAATAGTCACCTCGCCAGCTCGAGCGGCCTTGGTAGCCGTAGTGGTATCCGCCGCCGATGCTCAGCCCAAAATGGAAACCACTGTCACGGTCACAACCACGGTGACGATGCCCGCCAGCCAAGGAAGTGCCAGTGGCGACCAAACAGATCGTTAGTGCCACTATCATCATGAGGGGTCGTTTCACGACCCACCTCCTTATACTCCACCAAACCTCAAGCTACCGCAAACCTCGGCAACGCGCCGAAATTATTGGAGCTACTTGTCAGGCGGTGGAGGAAAAGGAACTCGTCCTCTCCCTCCACCGCCCGAAGATAAACCAAAAGCCACCTACCAATACCCAA
>CAZPBV010000202.1:0-6630 GCA_964584675.1 uncultured Bdellovibrionales bacterium | reverse complement strand
TAACCACGCGCACTAGTAGCCCCAAGATAATTCCTCTTGCACCAGCATTGCTTCATGCCTTTGTTTCGCCTCAGCGGATTCAGATTGATCCTGAATGGCGTGGGCATGTATTTGAGGCGGTGGTCGGAGCAGAGTTGGCGCGCCGCGAGCGAGAGATTTTTACGTGGCGAAAGCAAGCCAATGAGGTTGATTACGTCGTGCCAAGACCTAATGGTCCCATTGCCATCGAAGTAAAGTCTGGGCGAAAGAGGGGGGGCGCGGGGTTGACTAGATTTTTGCAGAGTTTTCCGAGAGCCACGGGGATCACCTTAACACCGGAATCGGCATTGCCATTGTTACGGGGTGAACCGGTTGAGTGGTTGTAGAGCGGCGAATGAGCTCATAATTCGATGTTACCGAAAGTTATGCGGCGAGCACTTGTAGTCTCTTCTGGATTGCCCATGCCACCGGTTAATATTCAAGCATTTTGATCGGCGGCAAATATAAAAATGCTCTTGAAAGCAAGAAAATTCGTTCTTAAAAGTAATAATGAGTTGCAACATTCCTTGGTTAAGTATGCAATTATATCAATAAGTTGCTATGAGCAAGTTTTTTGTGCCCTATGTTGGTGATAAGCCGGCCTTCGTTAGTATCAACGGTCATCGCTTGGTTATCCTGTCTCGCGCGCGTGAAACTGTTGAGGCCGGCCTCGACGTTTTGGGAGCCGATTGTATTAAGGAAGTTGTCAGTAGTGGTTCGCGACGAGATGAAGCCAAAGTGTTAAATAAATTGGCGCGTTCGGTAGATAGTGGAGTTGTGGTAGCGCCCGAAGAATTCGAGTTGCCGGAAGTGATTCGTAACTTAGAGATGCAGCTTCCGTGGATCCAGTAAGAAGAGACAAGTTTTTTTGGCTGCTTGCTTATTCTTGCCTATGTGCATTTGTGCTTTCTGCATGCCGATTGAGTGTTGAGAAAAGACCCTTTGGGTATATGCGGCTGGGGAAGGTAAGCGAATTATTGGCGCCTGAGACTTTTTTGAGTGACCGCGGGCTTTTTCTACGTCACGATAGGGGAGGATTTTCCGTGATGAGTACATATTGCACCTATGACCTGGCGCATTTGGAGCTGCGCACCACGGGTCGAGATTCTATTTGGGTGTCCCCCTGGTCAGCAAGCACCTATGATAAGGGCGGGCGTGTGCTAACTCCTCCCTCGAAGGCCGACTTGCCATACTATGAACTTGAGCTAAGCTCGGGAGAATACGGGGGGCCGCGCGATACTTTGTATGTTAAGATTGGGTCGGAGAAAGCTCCGGAGTGGCGGCTTGTGATTCCGGGGCTGGAAAACTCCGTTGACCGCTCTGGGGTTGGGAACTTGTCCGGTCAAGATGGGTCTGTTCCATCGGAATAACGTTGAGTCGTATGCCTCCGTACCAAAGATAAAGGTCCTTGGCTTCGCTGAGCTCGGACGCAGTAATCGACGTTCTAAATTCAAGAATCAGAGAAACATCATCCTTATCGTGCGGTAGTCCCAAGAGCCGTTGTTGCTCCGGGTCCTCGCCTGCTATCCAAGCTTTTTCTGGAAACGGCGAGACCACCGTTCGTTGGGAGCCGGCAAGTCTAAAGAAGGCGGGGCGAAATCCGTAATATCGGTACTTTGAGTCATGAAGCCTTAGCCGCAGCGTCAATTGTGACTCCTTTAGTTCGACCCCATCAACAGCAATGGCGGGAGCAGGCGGCAGGTTGGCAAGGCGAATAGAATTTGCGGCCCAGACCAACACACATAAAGCAAATACTTGCAATCCAAATGAAGGAGTTAGGGCTTTCTCCAGCCAAGGGCGCGAAGCTACCGCAAGCGTTGTCATGCGGGACTGACGATATGAGTCAAGGTGCAAGTCATGCCATTCCCGCTCCGACAACATGGTGAGCGCCACTGCAAATCCCGTATAGGAGCTTAATACCCAGTACAATCCTCCAAGAGAATCCGATAGCACAGCAAGTTCAATAACGCGTCCATCCGGGGCGGGCATATTTAGAAGTCCTTGCCCCAACAACATAATGCCAGCAGGCGCTAACATAACTTTGAAGGGTGACTTCCAATCATTGGTAATAAAATGGCGCGCGATACTGAGTGCGCGCCTCAGTGAAACCACACCGGCCTGAAATGGAAAAAACCAAAAGAAATAGAAGTAGGCGAAGAAGATAGTTCCCATGGCTGCCGTTAGAAATACCATTTGCATGGCGGCGGACTGGCCAAGTGAAAGCGCGATGAGCGGGATCGATGGGACTGCTGACGTGGCGCTTCCGATGACAAAAAAGAGTATAAGGGAAAGAGGGGAGTACGAGCGTCGTCCTGCTGATAGCCTCGTGATGTGACGCTTTCCCATCCACCACAAAAAGATAAGATCGAATGCGCCACTTGCCAGGTGTAATGCCGTTGGATGACCCAGGTCAAAGATTGAACCAAAGACCTCGGGCGAAACGAGAAGAAGGTACCAGGGAAAAAGCAGCAAACGATCATTCCAAAGGAGCCCCCCTGCCAATGCAAAGGGGCTGGCCGTTGCATTGCCGGTCATGCCTGAGGGCGAGGAAGTGCGATCTTTCTCTTTAATTTCATTAGGTTCTATCATAGGGGGTGTTATAGCTGCTTTTTCAATTCAGCACAGCGAATTTTATGCCGAACTCATTGCCAGAGGGGGTCTGTCCCCCCCTGATTTCTTCGATAGGGGAGCGCAACAGGAATGTCTCTGGAATCTCTGCTTGTAGTGGGCGCAAGTGAACCACGGTTTATTCAGCTCCTTCAGAAGTTGGGATACCGGGTCATAGAGCCTACAAGCGAAACGCCTATTGCCGGGATTCTCAATACAGAAGTTGTTGATCTTATTTTTATTGACGGAAGAGCTGATTTAGACGGCCTCGATCTGTGTAAGTACTTTCGCCAGGACGACAAAACTAAGCGAGTGCCTATTGTATTCGTGGCGAAGTCAGATTCACAAGTTCGCGAGTTGAGAGAGCAGCGCTTGGAGCGGGTTGAAACCATAGGCGCCGCCAGTCCCATCGCAACTGCCATGAGCAAAATTGCCACCCAGTTGCGGCTTCGCAAATTTGCGGGTCGTGATGAGACCACGGCCTCAGTGGCCGACATGAATTTGGCTCTCAGAGATATTACCGACCGATTCAAAAAAGAGTTGGCGCAAGCTCGGTCGATTCAGCTGACACTTCTCCCGCAAAAGCTCCCCGCCGGGGACAGCTTTGAGTTGGCAGCGTCCTATCTACCTCTCGAGGATGTGGGAGGAGATTGGTATTTTGCCGAAGTGCGATCGAGCGGAAAGCTGTCGCTGCAAATTGCAGACATTACCGGACATGGAATTTCAGCCGCGCTCATTGGAAGCATGACACGTCTCGCCATGGTTGCCGCCGACACTGATGCTCCTCATGAGTTGCTCGAACGCATGAATAGTCTGATGACACCTCAAATGCCGGAGGGCCGGTTCGTGACTATGGCTGGTTGTTTGTATAACCCGGACACGGGGCTCCTCGAGTGTGCCCGCGCCGGTCATCCCCCTCCACTGGTTCTGCATCGAGACACCGGCATGGTGGAAGAATTGAAGCCGTTGGGTTATGCGCTTGGTTTCTTTGACACCGGCACCTACGCCAGCTCTCAGTCAAACCTTAATCAGGGAGACGTGCTCGTGCTGCTCACTGATGGGGTCTCGGAAGGAATGAACAGAGCTGATGAACAGTTTGGCTTGCATCGGGTGGCCGAGGTACTCATGAGCACGTCCTTGGAACTTTCGGCTGAAAATATTTTACGGGAAATACTAAAAGCCTTTCATCGCTTCACCGATGGCCGTCAGCTAAAAGATGACGTGACCGTTCTCGTTCTGAAGCGCACAAAGTAGAGCAATCCCATTTCTTGTGCTACTATACCCAGTCGTTTCATGATTATCCTTGGCACGGTGCTTGTGCTATCAATGAAACAACTTCTCGAGCTTGTATGGTTAATCTGCATCCTCCTTTCTCCAGCTTTCCCGTAGCGCTTGTCATAATCACCGCGTTTCTTGAGGTGTGGTTTCTTCTCAGGCCTCGCCAGGAGTTGCAATTCGCCAGCGCGATTACCTTGGCGGCTTCCTTGCTCGCTGTTGTCGTTGCTTTTATTACCGGCTATTGGGCAAGCGAGACAGCCAGCCAGACATTTGAGATCCCCCCTGAAACGATTGAACTGCACCACCTTTTTGGGAAGTTACTCTTATTTGCTATGGTTCCTTGTGTCGGACTTAAATTTGTTCTTCAACGGGCGCGCTTCCATATCCCCTGGTTTCGGGGCATGTACCTTGGCCTTCTGCTGGTCAATGTTGCTCTTGTTATCTTGTCCGGCTATTACGGCGGCGAGTTGGTGTTTCGGTATGGAGCAGGGGTAACGGCTACACATGAGAAGTGATCGACCTCAAGACGTGCTGCGACATATTTTTGGGTACCATACTTTTCGGGGGCATCAGCAGGCAGTTATTGAACATGTGTGCGGTGGGGGAGACGCACTGGTTGTTATGCCGACCGGGGGAGGTAAATCTTTGTGTTACCAGATCCCTAGTCTTATTCGTGACGGTATGGGTGTTGTTGTTTCTCCTCTTATTGCGCTCATGCACGATCAGGTTCAGGGGCTGCGCCAGCTTGGCCTTCGTGCCGCCTGTCTGAATTCTAGCCAGGGCGTCGACGAGAACCGCAGTGTGTGGCGCGACATTGAGGAGGGGAACCTTGACCTGCTCTACGTGGCGCCGGAACGTCTTTTGACACCTGAGTTTCTGGAGCGACTGACCGTCACCAGACTTGCCCTGTTTGCAATCGATGAGGCACATTGTGTGTCGCAATGGGGACATGATTTTCGTCCGGAGTATCGCCAACTTGAAATATTGCATCAGCGCTTTCCAAAAATTCCGCGTATTGCGGTTACAGCAACCGCAGACTCCGGCACTCGCGATGAAATAGTTCAGCATTTGGGACTTCAGCAAGCTGCGATTTTTATCGGCGGTTTCGACCGCGTCAATATTCGCTATCACATGGAGATTAAGCGTGAGCCGCGGCGCCAGCTTCTTGAATTTCTAGAGGAACAGGATGAGGAAGCAGCCGGCATAGTGTATTGCCTCAGCCGCGATAAGGTCGAGAAGACAGCGCAATGGCTCAATTCAAAGGGATATCGCGCGGTTCCATATCATGCCGGTCTTGAGCCTGAGACGCGTCGCCATAACCAGGATTTATTTATTCATGAGGAAGGGGTCATCGTTGTCGCGACTGTGGCGTTTGGAATGGGAATTGATAAGCCGAATGTGCGTTTTGTAGCGCATTTGGATCTTCCCAAGAGTGTTGAAGCATTTTACCAGGAGACCGGTCGGGCGGGTCGGGATGGTCTTCCTGCTCAAACGCTCCTGCTGTATGGGCTACATGATATTGTTGTGGTGCGGCGGTTTATTGAGAACTCCGACGCCAACGAACAGCGCAAGCGAATTGAGCGCGCTAAGTTGCAGTTACTCACCGCCCTTTGTGAATCGGTGGAATGCCGGCGCTCTGTGTTGTTACGATATTTTGGCGAAAACTTTCCCGGGCCTTGTAACAATTGTGACAATTGTCTGCACCCGCCCGAGGTATGGGACGGGACCGAAGCTGCTCGTAAGGCGCTATCGTGTGTCTATAGAACTCAACAACGTTACGGGGCCGCCCACTGTGCAGCTATTCTGATCGGCGAGCGGAGCGAGCGTATTGAACGCCTGGGACATGATAGGCTGAGCACGTTTGGCGTTGGAAAAGAATTGCCTCTCAGCGAGTGGCTCGCGATTTACCGCCAGCTCACTGCAAGTGGCTATCTTCAGACCGACCCAGATGGGTATGGTGTTCTTTCGCTCACGCGCGATGCCCAGGCTATTCTCAGAGGTGACCGGTCGGTTTACTTTCGACGGGAGGTTCTGAGGCCGCGAGTTGCTTCTCCCAAGCGGTCTTTCAGTCAGACTTCCGGTTCTGAGTCGAGCGACATAGACGAGGTTCTTTTTGGAAGGCTCAAACAAAAGCGTATGGCGCTTGCGAAGGCGGGACGAGTCCCCCCCTATGTCATTTTCCATGACAAGACGCTCAAAGAAATTGCAGCGATCAAGCCGCGTACGCTGGATGAGTTAGCCATGATCTCAGGTGTGGGAGAACATAAGCTGGAGCGTTATGGGGCTACTATTTTGGATGTAGTAAACGAAAGATAATCCATCTCAGGGCATCAAGAATCCCGAAGATACTAATCTTTGCCGCAGCCATCTCGTGACACGACAGCCTATGTTTTCTTCCCCGGCTCCCAAAGAAACTCCGGAACGTTACCGAGCCGAGATGCGTTCCTCGCCATAGCGAAAAATAAATCGCTCAAACGATTAAGGTATATAAGGATTTCCCTGTCGACCGGCTCTCTCTCGTGAAGTTGCCAGGCACAGCGCTCAACTCTACGACACACCGTGCGGCACACATGGAGGGCGGCATTAATCTCACTTCCGCCCGGAAGTACGAAGGATCGCAACTCCGGCGTTTCCTTGGCGCACTCATCGATCCACCTTTCTATCCGCCGAATTTGTGCCCCATCAATTTTAACCATCCCCGGCCATGATTGGCCCGGCTCGGTCGCC
>CAZPBV010000201.1:4515-6649 GCA_964584675.1 uncultured Bdellovibrionales bacterium | reverse complement strand
CATCCATTCAATGACGCCGGTCCAAAACTCCCTATCCATCAGAACTATCGGGCGCGGCACAATATGTTTTACCTGAATGAGCTGCCAAGCGAAAAACAGCTCTAAAAGAGTCCCTATTCCCCCCGGGGTAACCACTATTGAGTTTGAGAGCAGCATAAAGTCATCGAGCCGGGAAGAAAATTTGTGGTGATGTCGTTTGACATCAAGATGCTGGTTAGGCACCGGCTCAAACTCAAGCTGAATCGAGATACCAAAAGAGAGGCTTTTTGACCTCTTCTCCTCTTTCCCGAGCTGCGCGCCCTTGTTAGCTGCCTCCATGAGACCGGGGCCCCCGCCGGTCAAAATGTCTATTCCTTCCCAAGCAAGGTAACGAGCAAGGGTAAATACATTGGAATATATAGGCGAGTCGGGCTTAATTCGGGCACTACCAAAAATACAGCAGCGATAAAAGCGATTCAGATCGAGCTCACGAAGCTCATTCTCCAGCAACATGGCACGCTGATAGAGAGAACGAAGCCTCTCATCCAGATGCCGGCGTCGTTCACCCCTTGAGACAACTCTCTGAAGGCTGGTAGGAGGGGCGTTGTTACCGTTCCTGGTATCAAGGGAAATTACACGAATTTCAGTAGGCTTACGGCTAGCCGTCTTTTTTGTTTTATTAGCTGGTTTTGCTTTTGATTTTCTTGCTTGTTTTGGCACAGACTACTTCATGTATTGCTATAATCGCCTCTATTCTCTCTTTGGATCGCCCTATTAAGATTACCGTAACCGTTCAGGGGATCTAGGAATTTGTGTCAACCGACAACCTTCTCTACCAACCCTTCAGGGGTCGATTTGCGAAGCAAATCGGGGGTGACAACACCTAACCGTTCACAATATATGCAGTCCCCGATCAGGGGACAACAAGAAAGGACGCACTAATCTGAGATCTTCGCATTTACAACTATCTTGAATTGCTGCCATTCCTATCCCCGTGAACGGTTACGGATTATGCCGCCCTACGGGGCGATTCAGAAGCGCCGTCCTTTCCAGATTGATTCGAGCTTATATTCTGATAGGCCACAAGCTGTTCCTTTACGAGAGAGGTCCAATTTTCCCAACCAGAGAGCTCCGAGCGCTCATTTATCAAGTCCATAAGCGCGTGGGGTGGGTCCCCCGGGTGGGCATCGCTCAACGTCTGAAGGGAGCTAACCACAAAGCGCATTGCCTTAATAATATCGACAAAGTGCTGGGGAAGTATGGGTCCCACAGGCTTTCTAGTCGTTCGCTGCATCGCCCGTTCTAACGCTTTCAGCGACTCGGCGACCGCTTGTTCGAGTTCACTTAATTCTTGCAATCGAATTGGCGTGCTATGTAAGCGCGGATTATGGTGGGGATGGAAGAAGCGATAAATATCCATGACCGACCCTACATAGTGAATGCACACACTCCCAGGAAAATGCTATAGGGAAAGTGGTACTTGGACAAGCCCCTATGTGGATCCTACCCATGAAGTTATTCTCCAGTATATTTTCGCAAAAACCATCCGTGGCAGCCCCCATCCTGGTTGCAGCGGTTTTGGTTTATTTTTGGTGGAAGCCTCTCCTTGCTTACTATGTGAACAAAGAGATATTTACTCCTGCGCCGGGAATCACCACACATCACCAGACAGTCCTCAAGTCAGTAATTGACGCAGCTGCAAAAGAGCAGGATCTCGACCCGGATCTTATTCGAGCGGTGATTTACGTTGAGTCGCGATTTCATCCTCGCGCAGTATCCCGCCAAGGAGCGGCCGGTCTTATGCAGCTTACCGTCGGCACAGCCGGCGACATGGGGGTTTCCTCGCGTTTTGATCCAGAACAAAATATTCAAGGTGGAAGTAAATATTTACGCTCTTTGCTCAATCAATTTGATAACGATTTGCGTTTAAGCCTTGCCGCCTATAATGCGGGGCCGGGAGCCGTGAAGCAGTATGGGGGCATTCCCCCTTTTCCGGAGACAATTCGCTATGTAGAACAGGTCCTTGTAGCGTATCGAATTTTTGGGGCAAGATAGCCTATCTATGCGAGTATTTCTTTATTCGGTTTGGCTTTTTATCCCATGTTTCTTTTTCATCATGGCTCTGTGGTCTTACCTTGAGAAACTAAGTAACCGG
>CAZPBV010000201.1:0-4492 GCA_964584675.1 uncultured Bdellovibrionales bacterium | reverse complement strand
AAAAGCCTTCCGACTTTCTCACTCAAGGCGCCTTTGTGTTCGCATGTGTTCTTCTCTGCGTGGGCATTGACCAGTATCTGCTGGAAGACGTGTATCATGGTCTCATCTTTCCGCTTGCCGGCGATTGGATTCCACTGCCATTTCTGCAGGTAATACTTCTTCCGGCTGTCCTCCTTGCTGCAGCACGTATCTTTGGCGGGTCAAAACCGATTCTTATTGAGAAAGCCCCACGCCCGTCACAGAGGAAAAAGTGAGCGCCGGCACGTGAAAGGTCCCGCAAGTCAAAAGTTCGCCGGAGTTGATGAAGTTGGACGAGGACCACTTGCGGGGCCGGTGGTGGCCGCCTGCGTAGTGCTCCCCGGCAACTTCATTCATGATGATTTTAGAGATTCTAAGCAACTTTCTCCTCAAAGACGCGAACAAACTGTTGCGCTTATTAAAAAGTATGCGATTGCATATTCAATTGTAGCAGTGGGGCATCATCGTATTGAAAAGCTCAATATTAGAGAGGCTTCGCGACTCGCCATGGCACTGGCTGTCCAGCGGGCGGCTCGCCGATCGCCGATCGATATCGTGCTGGTGGATGGCAATGTTCCAATTGAAACCGATCTGCCACAGCGAACCATTGTTGGAGGGGACCGATCGGAAGTCTCCATTTCTGCGGCTTCCATTCTTGCAAAAGTATACCGCGATAGGCTGATGAAGGAGTTGGATCTGATTTACCCCGGGTATGAGTTCTCAAGACATGCTGGATATCCGACCGAGTTTCACCGCGAGAAGATTGCAGAACTGGGCCCCTGCCCTATTCATCGCGTCGCATTTAAGGGCGTTAAGGAATATATGGTCTCGCGGCATGCTTTTCACGAGACCGCATGGACTCATCGGTGAACAGTTGGCTCAACGCTATCTGCGACGACAAGGATACTTCATCTGGAAAACCAATTGGCGCAAGAAGATCGGGGAACTTGATATTATTGCGTACCGGGACCACACCCTGGTCTTCTTTGAGGTGAAAACTCGCTTCGGAGATTCAAGTGATTTCTTTCCGGCTCTCGATGCGGTAGATCACCATAAGCAAGGGAAGCTCATAGCCACCGCTCGACGCTTTATGCGTGAAGAGTGGCGCGAGCTGAAACGCCGGCGATTGTGGCGGTATCGATTCGATGTGCTTGGGATGTATATTCCAATCCATCTATGGGAGGATGTGACAACAATTCACTGGAAAGAGGCGTTTAGTGACGAGGGACAAGCACGGCGACGAGTACGAGCTCATAGATAGCGGCGGGGGGGAGAAATTGGAATATTTCGGTTCCCGCTTAATCGCTCGACCAAGTAGTTTGTGTATTTGGAAAAAGGCCGCGCCTAAGGAGGATTGGGCCAAGGCTGATGCGCGCTTTGAGCCCGGACGAGGTTGGAAATTTGCCAAGTCACCTTTTGAATGTTGGAAGATTCGAGTGTGCGGCTGCACTATTGAACTTAGATTGCAGTCTAACGGGCAGGTTGGCTTTTTTCCTGAACATGGTACTTATCTGGCAAACATGGAGCCGTATGCCCACGGCAATTGCTTAAACCTATTTGCATATACCGGCTTAGCGACTGTATTTCTGGCCTGCCGTGGGGTCAATGTAACTCATGTTGATCTTTCAAAGCGGGCTCTGGAGTGGACACGCCGCAATTGCGAGTTGAATGACGTGCCGGAATCGCGAGTACGCTACATTCTGGAAGATGCTTTGTCCTTTCTTACCAAGGAGAAAAAAAGGCAGAAGCGCTATGAGATGCTCATCGCCGATCCTCCCAGTTTTAGCCGGGTATCCAAGAGCAAGCATTGGAAACTATCCGAGTCGTTACCGGCCTTGGTTGAGGCTTGTTTTGCTGTTCTGCATCCCGAGAGTCACATCTTCGTTCTCACCTGTCATGAGCCCGAACTCAGCGCCGAAATGCTGGCAAATGTAGTGATGGATTATGGCGGCAGTAAGGAGAAAATCCTTTCGAAGCAAGAGATGGCACTGCCGGAGGCCGGCTCGCTGAGAAATATGCCGGCCGGCTCGCTTGTCATGAGCGTGCGGGAAAAATCTGCGATGTAACGACAGTAGTCAAACTACCTTTCACGGAAATAGCATTGTAGTGCGTGCAAGATCCCTTCTTAAAAAGATCTGGCCTGATCCCTCAGGCCAAGGAATCTCAATGTACCCATAACGCGGGGCGTCTTCTTGTAGCTTTCTCTTGTTTTCTAGTTCCGATGGGCTCATGCCGTCGTCAGTAGCAAAAATAATAAGTGAGGGGCTATTGTCGTCGCCGATGCCGCCCGTGACCTCGTCTAGAGTTATGGAGGCGACTCTAAAGCGTGAGCCAAAAAAACGGACTACAAAGCGCGGATATGCCAGGATGGTAGGTTCCTTTTCTAAGGGGATCTCTTGAACATAACGAATGAGCGCTGTTGTTGGCATTGGCACGGCTTGCGAATCGCTATTTATTGGTGGTGTAACTACGAGCAGTAGCAGGGAAATAGGTATGACCGAGAGGTATGAGACTTTTTGGCGAAAGGCGAGAGAATGTGGAAGTGCCGTAAGAGTTGTTAGGAGCACAACTATGAGCGCAATTAATGTGTAAAGGTGTCGTCCGTAGAGAAGCGTTAGAAATAGCGGGGCACTCGAAACGACACATCCAGCTAGGAGGAAGGTCACGAGGGCGATTCTCCGGCGAGCATTTTCAACAATGGTCGTCAACTTGAGAGATGAAAAGCTGATACTCAACAAAAGTATAATCACGCTAATGGCAATCCGGGACGGGAAGGATGAACCTATGGTTTGCCGATGAAAATAGTCGGTGAGCAACGCACTATGGAGAACTTTTGGTCCCTTGGATAGGTTAGTTCGCACATGCTTCGCAAAGGTGCTCGGGTTGGCGAGCAGTGCCTCATACCAACTCTTTGCCTGGCCAAATTCCTTCTCGAATATTGGCCGCCACTCGGCGAAGACATTAAACCGCTTGGCATCTTCCCCCGCCCATGTTGCCCAACTGCTGGCATACCCACAACCGAACGCTTCGAGGTCTCGATTGTAGGATGGATCTGATAGCGGATTCCCAAAGGCAAAAATCAGAGAAAGAGAGAACCCAAAATAAGCGAGCGGGAGAAATGCTCGAGTTTTCTGGCGCCGAGCGACTAAGACGAGCTTGTACACCCAAAAGCCGCCCCACATTAATAAAGAAACGTAAAAGAACTCAGGACGTATGAATGAAACAACCACGCTAGCAGCGGAAAGGAAACTAAAGACGCGCTCCTCACAGCGCAGGCGACCGGCAACGATGAGGCAAACGAAGATCACGGCGAGGCCAAAACTATTGACCTTTGGACATTCTGTAAGGTTAGTGGTCGAGGTTAAGAAAAACCAGGAAAGGGATACGGCAAGTAGTGGCGACACGGAGTAAGTGCGCAACGCGATATAGAATAGTGTGGGGGTGAGAACATTGAGGATGTGGTAATTGAGATAAAACTCGTTGGTCCTATCCGGTGAAAAGGATAGAAGAATGGCATGCCAAATAGAATAAAATGGGGCCCAAGAGCTACAGAGGTCCACCTTGGGCAGGAGGGCCCCGGCCAACGTATACGAAAGTTCATCGCATTGGTGGATGTCGAGTACCGTCTCTAGTCCAGTCGAAACTTTAAGGCCGGTAAGAACTAGTAAAATGACGACAAGAGCATCAAGCCGGCACGACCAACGGGATAGACTTGTGCAAAGATGGCATGACGATGAGGAAAGCACATTAGCCTTCAAAAGCAAAAGCCCAAGAGAGTCACCTCTCTTGGGCTTTTACGGCAACTAAGTTTTGGGCGCAGATCTCGCAAAAAAATCTGCCCCCAAAAAAAACATCCCGCCTTCGCTCTATGCGAGCTAAGGCGGGACAGCGCATTTCCGCAATCCCTCGACCCCGAAGGGAACGAATGGATCTGGAAATGGGCAAATAACCCCAGCAACTTCCTACTTTCCCGGGAATCCCCAGTATCATCGGCTCCAGAGGGCTTAACTACCGTGTTCGGAATGGGAACGGGTGTGGCCCCTCCGATGTAATCGCTAGGAATAGGAAGCACCTTAATGCTCTCTATTCCGAACAATTCGAACCACACAAGGGCCACCTGCTGTCTTTGCTGCCAGGCAAAGATGCCAACAACACAGCGGCCCCTTCGATGTAGCAGGCGATCATATAAAAAATCAATATTACCAAGCGCATTTGCTCGGCAAAATACTTAAAACTGAATTGCTCTACAATTCAAACAGACCTTGTAAACAATTCAATTAACATTTCTCAGAAATTTAAGAAAAAATTAAGCCACACGGCAAATTAGTATTGGTCAGCTCCATGGGATTTCCCCACTTCCACCTCCAACCTATCAACGTCGTAGTCTACGACATGCCTTTAGGGGGGTTTCCCCCACGGGATATATAATCTTGAGGCTAGCTTCCCACTTAGATGCTTTCAGCGGTTATCTATT
>CAZPBV010000200.1:0-6651 GCA_964584675.1 uncultured Bdellovibrionales bacterium | reverse complement strand
GCTAACCAGTGCTACCCCCAGAGGAATCAGTGCCGCCACTATCGACTCAAAAGCGCACACCAAGATAATGAAGGTAAGAGGCAAGGTATATTGAAGAGATTGATCGAGGTCCCTATGAATTACCTCAAAAATTTCGCTGTCGCCTGTTCCCGTGCTCAAGTATGAAACAACGAAGCCTGTGTGACGCTCCTGCCAAGCGGAGATCGCCGTCGGAAACATGGCCAAAGCCGATGCGGCCTCATACACGGGAATCTTTGTTTCACCACGGACTAAAATCGCGTGGCCGTCCTCCGACGACATCGCCCTTTCCTGTTCGGAAATCCATGTGTGCCCGGGCCCCACAACCGCGCTAAATAGGCCACCTGACTCATTCCCCCTTCGCATTTCACGCAAAAGCTGAACCAACGACTCACGTGCGTCGATGAATTCAGGATCACTCACCAAAAACGATGGATGTCTCAAGAGCACCAACACTTCGTCCAGAGGTGCAACACCGTGATGCAGCGCAAGAAGTTCGCCTGGGTTTCTACGTAAAGCCTCCAGGGATGAGGGTCCCGGCAGAACAGTCTTGAACCCAGCCATCAAACCAATGGTGCCGCTACAAATCGAGACGAGCAGCCAAACAATCAAGCGAAAGGAACGTGATGCAGCCATAGGCTGGACAATTATAGAAGCTCCCCAACGTAGGGCAATGGAGGAAGAACAGTCCGCTATTGATCAGCTCTCCCGTTGGTCAATGTAATAATCGTAGCGCCCGGCGACGTCTTACTAAGGAGTGGAAAGTGCCTTGCTAACCCAGGAGATACAAAGGAAAGCGCGCGATCACTGAGAGCATCCCAACCGCTTATCTGGCGGTTAATATTGCGCCCCTCGCCAATCAAGGCCAGATAGAAGGACCCATTAATAGGGCCACAATGGATTTCTCCGCCATGATAGTGACCTGAAAACATAAGGTCGAAACAATCGGGAATATGTCGCGTCACCGCGTCCAGGTTATGGGTAAAGAGAAGGTTCACTTCGTGACCGAAAGATGTAGCATTCTGGGCAAGTTGTGGCTTCCCGCAATACCGATCGTCCAACCCGAAAAAGTTGAGAGGTTGCTCGTCAACAGTAAGCCGTACATGCTGATTGGTAAGATCATGAAAACCGAGCGACTGGAGAAATCCGCGCACTCTACCCGCACTTCTCTCATTAAAATCGTGGTTACCGAGGAGAAACATGCGAATCGCATTTGGCGGGAGCCTTCTCAAGGCTGAATAACACTGGTTATCAATATCCCTCCAATGCCTCTCAATCAGGTCACCACCCAAAACCACCACATCTACCCTCTTCTTGATACTATTCACCAAGTTCACGAGCGAAGAGAGCTCCCTCGCTCTTTGGGGAGCGCGACGACTCAAATGCGTGTCGGCAATAAAGAGAATACCTAATCCCTCCAAAGACTGAGGCAAATTCGCGACAGGAGCAGAATAAGATTCGAGGACACTATCCTTTGAAATTCTCCAAGTCTGCCTGGAGCCTTGGATCTGGGCGAGCTTGGCGTCACGCTCGGCCTGTAGAAAGGGAGTTAGGGCCTCCCGCCTAAAACAATATGCGCCAGGTCGGACTTTAAAGCGCTGGGCTTGCGGTATATGGACTACATGTAAGGGAGGCGATACCTGTAACATCAAAACCCCGGCACGAAGCCGCTCAACAACTGAATAGCGTACTCATATCATACTGTGTACTGCTATTCCACCTGCCCCCCGGAAAACCGCGGATCCCTCACTCGCTCAATCCCTTCTCGCGATCGTTAGTCGCCGTTCATAATCCTCGGCCAACGCGAGAAGCGCTGAGCCGCCATCACCGGAGAAAGATGGGCCATGCATCAATGCCAATGTCTGCGGCGAAAGCTCTGCCAGTTTTCGTAACGTACTTCCCATATTTGGGCTCAGGCTCGAATACCTAAAAATATCCTCGGCAGCTATCGCAGGACTGACAATATCGCTGGTGGTAATCGGCGGCCCATCACCGAGTTGGGTGAAGAGGTCCCCGCACAACAAGGTTCGAGTCGACTCCTCAAACAGCACGCCTGCGTCCCAGCCGTGCGGTGTGTGCGGGGTGTCGATGAAGCGGACCCTCTTACCGCCGCCCAAGTCGATTGTTTCGCCGTTTTGAAGCACACGCGGGGGACGATCAGCGAAATCGTTAAGAGACACCAAGCAGCCGGTCTGCCCGTGTGCAGCCGTGGCATGGGGCGCAATAGAGAGCAACTCGTTTAAAGCCCCACATTCATCGGCCTCGAAATGCCCGAAAGCGATCCAGCGCACACGCTCGGGCTGCAGAACACGAGTCAGAGCCTCTCGAGTAAGTGGAAACATTTTACGCAGCCCGCTGTGAAACATCAGAGGCTCCTCACCGCTGATAAGAAACTGATTGAATGTGAATCCGGCCGGAGGGGCGATATCCGGCACGTATGTTGAAAGTCGATAAATTCCGTCCGCAATCTCTGCAATTTTTGTTTCCATGAATATCTCCAGATATAGTCGTCGCCAATTAAAATTTCCCGGTTGGAAGGGTCAAAATCTAATTAAATTGGCCATCATGACGGCTAGAACAACGTCGTCCCTTCGGCATAACCAGCATTTTGAATACACATATATGTGTAATAAAATCCACCCGACTTGTCAATAATCATTACACATTGTAGTGTATTGAAAATATATGGCACGCACCTACATTCAACGGCGGCGGGCCGAGCAAAAGGAAGAAACACGGCGGCGGATCGTAGAGGCCGCGGTTGAGCTGCACACTAAAGTTGGCCCGGCGGCGACCACCATCAGTATGCTTGCCGAGCGTGCTGGCGTGCAAAGACACACGTTCTACGCCCATTTTCCTGATGAAAGAAGCCTATTTATGGCCTGCTCGCAGCTCTCCCTCGATCGAGACCCATTACCGAATGCCCAACCGTGGCGACAGATCAAGAATCGTGCCCAGCGACTGCGTACCGGGCTCACGGCAATCTACAGGTGGTATGAGCGCAATGCCCAGCTCACGGCCTGCGTGCTGCGCGATGCCGAACATCATTCTCTCACGAAAGAGATTGTCGGCATGCGATTCGGGCCCCACATATCGGCGCAACGGAAAGTACTGGGCGCGGGGCTCAACGCCGGGCAGCGCGCTATTCTTCACCTTGCTCTCAGCTATTTCACTTGGCGCACACTGGTGCAGGAGGAGGGTCTCAAGCAAGGAACAGCTGTTGGACTGATGGTGCGGGCAATTGAGCAAGGTGACGATTGAGGATTAATCGCCGTCGAGTATAGTATATTAAAATGCTTCATTGTCGTTGGCTATTTGCAGATTAATTATCCGCGATGACCTTCTATGACTTTTGCCGACCTGTCACTTAAGATATTTACGATCTCAAAGCTTTTTGAGCCTCCTTCTCGAAGAGACGCGCCGTTACGTGCGCTCAAAGTGCCGAAGGGAGTCAACTGGCCACATCAGATTCACCCTCGATGAATCGATCACATTCGTCAGCCACTAGTTCCTGATCATCGTCATCGCTATAGTTGAACTCAACTTTGCTCTGAACAACTATCTCGTCCATGACCTCCCGGAGCCGACCTGAACTTACAACGTCATTAAATGCTTGAATCAGGTCATCAACGTTAATAATTTCCTCAATGGCATTCATGTAGGCTTCGACGGCTGCCTCAATTTTATACTTCTTCACAGCTTGTTCGCGGATTTCCGCCCTGATTTGTTCTTCCGAGTCATTCGCCTTGACGACAAAGGTAATCGGAAATCGCCGGACCTTATCGATATCCAAAAAATATTTATTGACATCAACTATTTCCGTAACTTGAAAAAATCGGCCAAGAGGCTTCATTACAAAATCGATGCCACCGTCATTAGCATTCGTTCGTCCAGTTTTATAGAGCGCCAGAAACTCCTCAGCCACTGTCTCCTTAGTCTCACCAATCCAAACGGTTTTAAGTCCATATTTGGCCTTCAGCACCGCATAGCTCACGATTTCAAAAACTCTGGCATCCACATTCGGCTGTAACTGTTTAACTACAAATTCTGCCGCTTGCCTTGGATCTTTATTTCCGATCTCCGCAATTTGTCGACAGGTATCTAGAAATCCTTCAAAGGCTGCCTTCTTGGTTGAAACATAGGCGTCAATTATGTCGATGATGGCCTGCGCTATATTAAAAATCGACTGTTTTCCAGTGCTCAATCGCACTTGTACAAGGAGAAGATCTTCTTGGATCCAATACCGCTGAGATGAAACGTCTCGAACGATCGGTGACTTTCCCACCAGAGGATAAAACTTCTTGAATTCTTCATTGAGCCGAGAGTTCAGCGCGTGATTTTGAAGTTTTGCACCGAACGGAAGTTCGCGCTGCCGCCTGAATAAATCTGAAAATCTCGCCCCTTCATACTTTGAATAAGGGCGGCCGGCATTTCCGTTGGCAAAGCCTTTATCAATGTAGTCTTCAATAACGACATACAGGGCATAATGATTGGCAAAGGCTCCCCTAGCCTTAGATCCCCGCGTTGCCGCCTTTGTCTTACTATTCAAGTAACCAAGCAGGGGACTATTCCTGAAAATGTCAGACGCAGCATCTCCAAAATGACGAGTGAGAATCTCGACAATCATGGCGGTGAACGCATGACACGAGATATCATCCACACTCATTTGAATAGTTCTGCCTGGACCAAGTTGTCTTCTGGGTTATCGGCTCCGCCGTGTTTTCCATTTGCATTTCGTCGCACATAACTTTTATCGAGGGCCCGTAGTTCCGCTCCTTCAAAATGAGTCGAAATCCCAAGTCTACGCAGGCCAATTTTTATGTATTCGGTTTGTGATTCGATAGAAATGGACTGCCGACCTAGCCGCTGCGCCACAGCCGACGTAGTAAATGTTCCTCCAAATGGATCGAGCACTACATCATTTCGATTACTACTAGCCTTAATGATCCGCTCCAAGAGAGATTCGGGCTTCTGAGATGGATGATCTTCGTACTCGTCCATTCGATAGCGCACACGTGGAAAGTACCAAGCATTTCCAGGAATTTTCGTTGTCTTATAGGGAGTCGGTGTATCCTTTCTATAGTCAATCAACTTGCGAACGGCGCCAGTTCTCGCTTCAACTTCAATGTGGGAAGAGTTAAACGTATATGCCTTTGTGTCTTTTACACAGAACAACAGAGGTTCGTACATTGAACCATAGTATCTCTTCGCTTGAACTCCGGAACTGTCATAATGCCACACGATTCGCGACAAAATCGTAAGTCTCGATCTGAGCCACAAATCCAGATATGGCATTGCCTGGGTGCTCGCCATCACATACAGGCTACCCGTGCTTTTCAATACCCTCATACACTCAGCTAGCCACGAATAACACCACTCGGCATATGCGACATCGGTCGGCCACGTATCACTGAACTTGGAGAACTTCTTTCCAATATTATATGGTGGGTCAGCGAAGACTAAATCGACCGATTGATCATCGAGCTGCTTGAGGATCTCACAACAATCTCCGTGAAAAATTGTGCTCGTTCCCTTGCTATACTTCATTTCTTTGAAAGGCTTCCTCTCCCTCCACCCCTAAGAACTCTGCGACAAATGTCATGAAGACACATGACCGAAATTATTAAAACAAAGTCCTTTTAAGCTTTAACACACTCAGATAAGCTTGCCCAGCCACTAGCAGGTTGGCTGACGGTTGGCTTCAACTGATGTGCCGACTTTTTGACTTCCATCAAGAACACTCGTCTTTGCATGACGTCACAGCGCTGACTCCTCTCTTCGTTTCCATACGAACCAAGATGTGGGATGAAGCGAGCTTGCGCGAGCGAGAGGGGCAGCAGCAGCCCTTGGGCTCCCATGCCGAACGGGAAAATTGGAGGTGGCGGGAATCGAACCCGCGTCCGAGAAACCTTGGTGTTGGCCTTCTACATGCTTAGTAGCTTCATCAATCTCACCACTCTACAGCAGAAGTACAGGCTGCAGTATGGCCAGCCTCTGAATCTCACGCATTGGTCCGAGACACTACCAATATGCCAGCCCACAAAATTATAAGCCCCTCAAAAACCGCAGGCGCATTCTTGAGTGGCCAACCCTAAGCCGAAGCAGAGGGTCTAGTGCCGATTAAGCAGCGAGTGCTATATCAGCGTAATCATCTGCATTTGCTGCATTTGATTTGTTTCCGGTTTTGCACCAACATCTGAGATGCTGGGCCAGCTTACGCTGGCGAGGCCTCCGGTACCTCGACATGCTTACTAACCCCGACAGAATCCCGTCGATACCTTTACACCCCCGTAAATTCTAGTTTTATATACCAGATCTAGGACTCCTATCCTCCAGCGGAATATAACCTTGCCAGAGTACGGGATGAAAAAAGGGCCCACTTCCGAGCCCTTTTCCTCAGCCTCGGGCTACTTCCAACCGCTTCCGAGATCCCTGAGTTCCACTACTACTATAACGCACCACGAGACAATTTACGAGTTCGCTATGCTCAATCCCCTAACTATACTTAATCTTTAAATTATTCCGAAGGACGTTCATATTGCGTACCCGTTCACGGGGGTCCAACTACATGAGAATATGAAAAAATTTGTCTCCTGCCCCCTCAGGGGTCGATTTGCGAAGCAAATCGGGGGT
>CAZPBV010000199.1:0-6709 GCA_964584675.1 uncultured Bdellovibrionales bacterium | reverse complement strand
TCTTAATCAATGTATTTCTTTTCGCGGGGCTTGTCGTGCTGCGTGCGTCTTCTTCAGTCTCGCCGCAGTCGCTTTTGCGCATGAGGGGGACTCGCAAAAGCCGAATAACGCGTCGGGTGCAAATCGAATCTCTCAAAGCAAACTCATGAGCATTACTGATCGCGGGCTTCAGCCAGCTACTCTCAAAATTAAGATGGAAGACAGTATCGTGTTCTTTCTCAATGATACATCTGAATCCCTGACTACACTGGCCGTAGATTTTGGTAATCGAGTTACTCATTGCGCGAGCTCAAATATGAAAATTGAGTCGGCAGGGATAGTTGAATCACTAAAACCCTTTGCTCCCCGCGATTTCGCAAGCACTTGTTTTCATGAGCCTGGAAGCTATGCAGTTACTGTTTACGGCCTGCGTGCCTATCCTCGCGGTGCTCATGGGACAATTTTGGTTGAATAGCAGCACATTAAAAGAAGGGCGTTATGCTTAAATCGGCAAAGCGGATCGCAAATAGCTCACTCATAGGACTCGGCCTCATTGCCTCGGTTAGCGCATGCGGTCCCCGGGCTCGAATCAATCCCGAGTTTTCCAGCGCTACTTCGCGTATCGTTGCCGTACTTCCCTCCGAGTATCCAGCAGGAGCTCAACGCGAACGAGTAGACTATATTCGGTCCCTTTTTCGAAGCGAACTGGAGAGCGCTGGATATATTCTGCTTGATGACGGCGTGGTTTCTCGATCTTGCTCCAACACCACTTGCTGCAGCAACGAAAGTTGTGCCGAACGGTCGCTTCTGGCCTCCAAATTTGGGGTCGCTTCATTCGCCTCTGTCCATATTGAGTCTATTGCCCGCAACAACTTTCTTGCCGGATATTTAAATGCCATAGACGGCAACATTCAGTTTTCTAATCCGCAGGGGAGAGAAACTCTCAACGTTAAGCACACTGAAAGCGAGAGGGGGGGATTACTATTTAACTCAGGACAAATTTTGCAAGGAGTTACCTCTCAAATTGAGAACGCCGGAGAAGGGCCGGGATTTCAGCGCCTTGCAAGTAAATTTGTTCAGGCACTGGTATCTAAAGTTCCGCGAGTCGATCGAAAGTTGACCGGCACCGCGGATTCTCAGGTTTCTATTCAGTCGGTTGATGTGAAGCCGCTCACAAACCCGATATATGAAATCTGTTTGCTAGGCACTCCGGGGGCCCAAGCGGCCGTGGTCCTCAACCGACAGGGGTCCAATTTGCGAGAACTTGGAAGTGGCCGTTACTGCGGTGTTTACCACATCGCCGACTTGGGAAATTCAGGTGGGACGTTTGAAGTGGAGTTGCGGTCTGTCTTTGGCGATTCCGCCAGACAGGAGGTCAGAACGTTGCATATGGCTGCCTGTGATTTGCGGAATAAGGTGCAGGTGATCGAAACAAAAAACCGAAGTCAAATAGTCGTGCAGCCAGATGTGGCAGCTCAACGGGCAAAGCTTCTAATATACCGGTCCCAGGACGACGGAAGTTCTTTTCTAAAGGTGGCCGAGACTACCTCTCCATCTTGGGTCGACTCCAGCAGTGCTGGCAAGATCCTCCAGTACCAAGTGGTATGTGTTGATAAGCAAGGGGTCGTTTCTCTACCCGAACCCGCTCAAGCAACCGCGCTTTCGAGCGCCACCTCTTCAACGAAAGGCTAAATTATGACACGCGCACGATATTTTTGTTTCTTGGGTCTTGCGCCTTGCATAATGTTTTTCTTGAGCGCCTGTTCGGGAACTTTCGAGAACAAGCTTGATTTTAACCCTACTGAGCCAATTCGGGTGGCAGTCCTTCCCTTTTATCAGCTCGACTCCAAGGGCAATATTGACAACGCCAAAGATGATCTGCTCATCGACCAGGTAGGCCTCGTGTCATCCGAACTGCAATCAACTCCGGCGGAATTACTGAGAAAACTTGTACAAGAAGAGTTTAAGAAATCGGCTCTGGACATAGTCTCGCCGGCTCTGGTTGATTCTCGTCTCGCTCATACGGGCTATGTGCTTGAGGACCTCTCTTTTAACCTTCAAAAAATCTCTCAAACGCGTCCGCAAGATTTTTGCCCAGCAGTTGTTGATTGTGATGCCATAGTGGTTGGCAAGGTGACACGCTGGAGCAGAAGTTATTATGCCGTGCAATCTGTCGCTTCGGTATCTTTTTCAATTTCACTGCTCTCAAGCCGTGATGGAAAAGTTCTCTTTACCGCCGACGCATCAGATGCTGTTAGCCGCGGGATTACGAAGGGACCGACAGGGTTCTCTGACCTTGTCCTCGAACCCATTCGAGGTCTCAACAGTGAAATTATCACTGATTTGACCCGCCGCATGGTACAAACTTCCCTTCAGCCGCTTTACATGGCGTCCAGGCCCGAATATCTCCAGTCCCCGCTTCCTGCAATTTATGCTTCGGCACATGACTCTCAAGACGGGGCGGTGCGCGGGCCGGTAACAGTCGTTATGCTCGGCTCGCCTGGTATGGTTGGAAGTTTCTCGATAGGCGATGCCATTTCCGGACATCCAATGTCCGAACGTGACGGCGGACATTACGTCGGCGAATACTTTCCTCTCCCTTCTGATTCATTCGAGCATGCCACGGTCACCGTGCACCTAACGGACAAGTTTGGCCGCTCAACTGAACAGATTCTTGGTCAACAAAAATTGACTTTGCAAGCCGGCGGAATAGCAAATTTAGTCTTCAAATAGCCCTTCGTATAATCGATATGCAAAAGTCTGGAATGGGAGAATCGTAAGTGGCCCGTCCTTTAGAACCTCTTGCCCACCGTAGACGCCAAACCCTCGTTTAAGCTTCTTCATGGCTAACAATTCCTTGAGAGCCGTTCCCCACTCCCGTCGCCAGCTTGCGGACGCCTTGACCTCTACTCCGACATGGTTCGAACCTCTTGACCATATAAAGTCTACCTCGGCACCGCCTGGAGTCCTCCAAAAGAAAACTTCTCCGCCGCTATTGGAGTAGCTGGCCCACGCGCGAATCTCATGGAGCGTCAAGGCCTCCATCAATGCGCCCCGCTCCATTCCATCAACCTTTTCTCTCAATCTGCCTGTCATGCCTCGCGCAACGCCCGTATCAAAAAGATAAAATTTAGGATGTGCTATTTCCTTGACCCTCACTCGTGAACGCCACGGTTGCACAAAGACACCCATGAGAGTATCGACAAGAATGCTAAAATAGCGCTCTGCCGTGGTTCTCCCAATTGCAGCATCGCGAGCAATATTCGAGACATTCAAAATTTCGCCGTTCATAATAGCCGCTATTTTTAAGAATCTGGCGAACGGTTCGATATCCCGAACAAGAGTTTCCTGATGTATCTCCTGTGCAAGATATGTATGTACATACGACTCGAGAATATCGACTGAATACTTTGGATCCATTAACACGCCAGGCAAATTTCCCACACTTAAAGCGCGTTCAAGCAGGAAATCTTTCCCCTGCTCTCTTGCCGTAAGCGGAAAGAACTCTCTCCGAATGACTCTGCCGGCAAGTAGATTGCTATTAAGGCGCTTCAACTTTCTGGCGCTCGACCCGCTAAGAGCAAACTTATATCGCGAGCCGTGCTTTTGAATTAAGTGGTGGACTTGATTTAAAAGACTGGGAATCTTCTGAACCTCGTCAACAAATATCCACTCCGCCTGCGAGCCTTCAATTTTGTCGCGAAAATACTTTTGGTCTCGAACGAGAGGAAGGAAGGCCTCTTCAAGCAACAGATCGAACGTTAGGGTAGAGTCGGCGGGCAGGCTACTATTAAGCCAAGTTGTCTTGCCCGTAGCTCGAGGTCCGAATAAAAAAAAAGAGCGATTTGGGGGTGTTAGGGTTCGTTTATACATATAGGTAAAATTGACTGTCAATTTTACCTATATAGATACATCAGCGCATTCATGCTTGCAACGGACTGCTTGCAAGAAAAATTATGGGAGCGTCATTTTTGATTTAAGCAACTGATAATACAGCGGAACCAAGAAATTCTATGGCGAATTTGTATACGTTCAGACCTTCTAGCAGTAATACCCAATGATCGTCGGGCCCGGCCAACCGATCTACCGCAACACGGGGTCTTTCCTTCATTTCACCTCGCCTGCTATAAGTGAGTTAAAGTTAAGGGGTTGTTCGCCATGAAGCTCTTTGAGCCACATTTCCAAATCGAGATAGAAGCCAAGTTTTTTATCCCTTTTCGGCGACTGACTAGTCACCTTGATCTCAAGAAACTGCCTTTTGAGATAATTTCTCAAGCGTATATTCCAAAAATGCTGGTGCCGCAGTTACTTGGGGACCTTGATAAGCGTTCCGCTCGCACGCTTGCATCTCACTGGGCTCACTGCTCCCGGGCACGACTACGACAAGTAACCTACGTGCCGGTAAAAGGAGCCGCCCGGGACACTCGCTACTATCTTCAGATGAAGAGTCCAAAAAAACGAGGGTTGAAGCGCACGGAAATCTCAATCGAAGTTCCCCGACCGCTCTTTGTGCGCCTATCACCATACGCATCAGGCGGTCGAATTGACAAAATCCGATATATCGACCGCGGCTTCATTTTTGACGCCAAGGGCAAAAAATACCCCTCAGAGGCTCATATAGATATCATTATCGCAGCCGGCAAGGAGCTTCCCAAGCGGGTACTATCGCACCGCAGTGTTCCCACGCGATCCATCAGCAACGCCCCCTATGCCTTTGTTGAAATTGAATTTCCAAAAGTTTCTCTCTTGTCACGTCTCAAAAAACCGTCTCAGCATACGTTTCCATACCTGAAGCAAGCCATCAATTTAGTGCATGAGCACCCTCATATTAAGGAGAAGATTCGAACTCGTTTCATTGCTCGTTCGGGTCTTGATAGCAAGGACGTGGTAAGCACCCTTAAGAAACTCATGAAGCGCTGCGCTTAGTGCCTAGGCGGCCAGTATCTTTATTAACAACTTGGCGTGGCCTAGAATTCCAGCTTAACCCATTAAAATAAAACGTAAATTTAAAAACTCCCCGTATAATTAGTCGTATCTAACTATTTAGTTAGCTGGGCTTAACTATCATTATGATAGTCCGTCCCTTTGTTAAACTACTCGGTCAACTTCAAGACCGCGGAAATGTTACGACTATTAGAAATTACTTGGAGCTTCTCGAAAAAGGATTTTTAAGGGTTTCCGCCGAGATTTAGACAGCCCGACAAGCACTCTCGCGCTGCCTTGAAATAGAGGAGCGGGGTCTGGCGGGCGTCCTCGGAAAGTGCCGAGGTCATTTCCAAATACAATACGCCGGTCTTCTCCTTATTGCCAAAAGTCCCCGTAACATGACAAACATGCTGCCCGTTTACAAAAACATTTTCTTGAATAATAGGGGTAGTATAGCTAAGGGCCATCACGACCGGGTGATTTGTCGTGTCAACACTGCTACATGCCACCGTGCGAAATCGCTCGATCGACGTATCCCCAATCCGCAAAATGGGAACCACCATCATCTTCTTTTGGTCCACCAGGTATACACAGCCTCGTGGGAACCCGAGCGCGGGGAGAACTTCCGTAACCAAAGTATTTATCGCTGTTGTGGACACCGCTCCCGGTTGTAGCTGATCATATACCGGCTTGAACAACTGCTGGATTTCTTCGGGACAGCGGCTCAAAAACTGATTTTCCTTTTTAAGCCGCTCACTGTAGTGTTGGTGAGCCGCTTGTTCGCTGCGTTCAGGCGAGAAATCAAACTTAAATATGTTAGGGACTAGATCCTGAAAGCCGCTTGTTTGGGAGTCAAGTCTGGTCTTAATTGATTGCAACCCTTGAGGCCCAAGCCGCCGTTGAATCTGTTCGAGCACGCTACTGGCTCGTTGGGCCGAGTGCGGGAAATGCTCCGGATCGCTAATTCGAGCCAGGTCCTCCGCGAGTTCACACATGTCTCTATAGGATAAAGCTTCGGCTATCGCTGTTGGCGTCAGGCCCTGCGGTTCGTCCCCCTCCCCGCCCAAGGCAGCTTCCATAAATGGAGATTGATGCCAACCCAAAGACACATGCACCCCCAACTGAAGGGGTGAGTAGCCCAGCACTTTCATGAGCGCCTCATCAAGATCGTCATTGTCCGGACTCAATGAGGCTATCGCCTTTGAATAGATTCGAGGATAATTCCAGGCAACCAAGTTCAGTCCCAACTGACGAACACTGGCGGTGATAAACGCCACGTCAACATTACCTTTCGATTTTTGAGCCAGAGATTCGACGGTTGTCGTGCTGATGAGGCTTTG
The DNA here is from genome assembly GCA_964584675.1 of uncultured Bdellovibrionales bacterium. Classification (GTDB taxonomy): domain Bacteria; phylum Bdellovibrionota_C; class UBA2361; order UBA2361; family JBGSMV01; genus CAZPBV01. Next base: position 464 of record CAZPBV010000199.1, on the reverse strand, counting down.
TTTTAGGCGAAGGATCTGAGGTTTCATCGTTGGATCAAGGCGATGTCCAGAAATCTGGTCGGGACTACGGGAAAAAATCTCCCGCAAATGTTCAAGCTCCATCGAACGCAAAAGCTGTTGAAGGTCTACCGCCGACTCTTCGCTCTTTACTACATTGCCTAATTCTCGCAGCGCGTAGGTGAGGAGGGCTTGGTCCGCCCTGAGATCATGAAAAAGCTCCAGGCCATTGTGATACATTTTTTGATTCAGCTTTGTCTGGACAGATTTGAGCACCCCTGTATTTATTGGGAACCATGTTTTTGATACATAGCTGGCGGCTTCGTCGAGGCCCTTACGGGTTTGCACATCAACCATCGACTTTTTCTTAAATTCCATGATCTACTCTTGCGATTTAACCCTTGCCTGCACCGTAACCTTGCCGTTTTTTACAACCACTTTAAAGGCCAACTTCTTTCCGGCATTTT
>CAZPBV010000198.1:0-6755 GCA_964584675.1 uncultured Bdellovibrionales bacterium | reverse complement strand
CCGTTAACTGGCACAGAACAGTAATGAAAGATTTTAATTAATAAGATATTCAGGAACCATGGCGCGTGTATCGATCCACTCGTGGTTTGGTTCTTCGCAGGCAGCCTTGATTAGTTCAAAAGCGCGCGTCAATAGATCAATCTGATCGATTGCTGTCTCAATGATTTCACACTCTTCCAGCAATTGTTCACTTCGTGGAACCGTTGAACCTTCTTTTTTTTCCATGAACCAAACCCTCAAAGAATTGATATAGTGACTAAGAATTTCCGTGGCCTTCACTGCCGGAATCTCACCGGCAATGATTTCCCTCAAACTCAATAGAAAGCACAATTCAGGCCAAAACTAAGTCGGACAGATATCGAAAAATCTTGAGAAGAAATATACAAAATCTAGGCAAATCAAACTGTTACACCCACCAAGATTATAGCCCACAGGGTTGTACGAAGTAACAGTGGGGCCAAATTATTGACTGTGTCAAAGGACACGAATCGGCACGCACTGAGCACCCGCTCACGGGGGAGAAACCGGCTCAACATCTATTGCCAAAATCAAGCCGCTACTGGGAGAACTATCAGTTCCCGCAATCATGCTTTCGCCAGGATTAACATGCAAACGCGTATCAAGAATCTCATCCCCATTCTTTTCGGCCCACCGCAACCAAAGCCCGATTTTTTCCTGTTCGCAATAAACCGGCCTCAAAGTCAATGTCTGCCCGCTTGCTAGAGTCATTGTTTGCTTGCGCTTAATGGGGATCACAAGAGACTCGGTTGACAGAACAGAGAATCGATGAAATGGCAATCGTTCGAGCTTGGACTGAAGATCGCCGAGCCTGGCATCTACAGCCCTCCCCGCATGGTTTTCTTCATTATCAGCCTTAACAACCCGAACCTTTACTTCAACTTGAGATACGCTGCCGTGGCTCCCCAAACTTCCCGCCGTTGTATCGGGGTTGGCCCACGCATTAAGACATTGACCAGGCAGGAAGACAGGTCCCGCACCAATCACGACCGCCAAGCCACATCGCAAAACCCATGCCTGCATAACACAACCATTAACGGGAGCGAACAGTAATAGCGCTCGGTCCGTCATTATCGATAATTCTAATTTCACCCTGTTTCGAACTTCCCGATTGGGAAGGCAATGGTATATTACGACGCACCCAAAAGATTGTAGATTTCTCAGCCCGATCATTCATAACATGAACTCTTCCACGGCTACGCATCCACTCCACCTGAACCGCCTGAGGCTCTTTAAAAGGAGTTACTGGCTGAGAACTATTTCCCGACAAAGCTACAGTTTGAAATGCTTCGCCGACCTGTTGCCCGCCACGATTGTCTGCTACTTCCATTTCCTCCACGGGAAACCGGGACACAGCCGAAACCGAGTTCTTCCACGGGAAACTGCCCGTCAAAACAAACAACCCAATGACTGAAGCAGTCACCCCAACTGCAGCTCCTGACACTCCCCAAAGCAACTGCGGACCGATATAAGACAAGGGCTGGCCTATACTGCCGAAAACTCCCTTAGGGAACTGCGTCCACCCTTGGCGGTTTTGAAGCAATTCGTTAGACAACGCAACCTGAAATTCACGTTCTTGTTTTCCAAGGTAAACCACCGCTCTTTCTTCTTGTTCAATACGCCTTTCTATGCGATCCCAAAGATCCGCTGACACAGGCTCCTCTTTAGAGATCAGGTGCCCTACGGAATTTCTGACAAGGGACAAGGAATTAAGAAAATCCTGGGCGCAAGACTTATGCGCAATCAACCATCGAGCCCGTAGGCGACCCAAAAACCTAACACCGCACCATCGGCACTCACCGTCGGCAAATTTCATGAGCAACTGTTCCTCTTGCTCTGTCAATCGAGATCCCACTAGATCATCCATATATGATTCTCTCTGCTCTCACTATTGATTTTTGCATGTTGCCACCTCCTGAAACAGTTCCACTAGATTTCCGGGTTTCACTCAACCATCTACTCTTTAAACCAAGAGACCCGCCAAAAGTATCCCCCTCTCCTGGGCCATGGGGATTTCCATCGATGCCCTCATGATTCGAAGTTACGCTCGCCTGGCCAGCTTCCCTTTTTTGACGAAGGATCGGGGCAAAATCTTGAAGAATTCCTTGAAGTTTTTTACGAGCATAGTGCAGTCGGCTCATAACCGTACCTTCGGAAACCCCGGAAATTCTCGCAATCTCCCCATAGCTTAAGCCATCGATTTCTCTTGATATAATTACGGCGCGATGTTCTTCCGACAAGCTATCTAGAGCTTGGCGTAATCTCATACTCTGCTCGCGGCGTGTTACCATGTCCTCCGGTCCTTCCAGGGACCCCATAAGAGTAGAAACAGCGGAATCGGCTCCTTCCTTAGACATAGTCTCTTCAAACTCAAGTGTATCGCCCCCGCGACGGCTGACCTTACGGCGAAAATCTATCGCCATGTTATAAGTGATTCGATACACCCAGGTGAAAAAAGAGCTTTGTCCCTTAAAATCTGATAATGAAAGATACGCCTTTACAAATGACTCTTGGACAACATCCTCTGCTTCCTCACGGGAACGCACTATTTCTTTTGCTAAAACAAGCAGACGTGACTGATACTTTTCCACGAGTAATCGAAAGGCTTCGCGATTTCCCTTCGCCGCCTGCCGCACCAGTTCATTTTCATTCGTCTGTGGCCCCATACGCGCATTATCGTAGTACTAACGATGTGCTTCCTCCCAGTTTAATCCGTGTCCAATATCTACTTTAAGAGGAACATCAAGCGGCAAGGCGTTCTCCATTTCATGACGAATAAGAGTCATGGCCTCCTCAAGAAAACTACGGTGGCATTCAATTACCAACTCATCATGAATTTGAAGTATGATATTCATAGGGAGATTTTCATGGGTGATGCGGCCATCAAGTTTGATCATGGCACACTTCATTACATCTGCTGCCGAACCTTGAAGGGGTGCATTCAACGCCGCACGCAGAACAAATCCTTTATCTCTGCCGCTGGTATCAATATCGGTCAGGAATCGCTTCCTGCCGAAAAGCGTTTCAACGTACCCACGCGCAACGGCGTCGCGCTCAATCTTGTCAAAATAAGCTCGAACACCAGAAAATAATGCAAAATACTGATCGATGTAGCGCTGAGCAGCATGCAGCGGTATTCCAAGGTCCTGCGATAGGCGAAACGCGCTCATGCCGTAAATAATGCCAAAGTTAATGGTTTTGCCGACCCGGCGCTGCTCTAAAGAAACATCCTCCAGCTCACCAATCCCAAGAAGCTGCCTTGCCGTGCGGGCATGAATGTCGACATTTGCCGCGAACGCAGCTCGAAGCTCCGGATCTCCGCTCAAATGAGCAAGTAACCTCAACTCAATTTGGGAATAGTCCGCTGAAATTAACTCATAGGACTCCTCGCAAACAAAGGCGGAACGAATCTTTCTGCCTTCACCAGTCTGGACGGGAATATTCTGAAGATTAGGGTCAGAACTGGAAAGCCTGCCCGTGGCGGTTATTGTTTGATTAAATCGAGAGTGTAGCCGACCGCTACGCTCTGAGACCTGTGCGGGCAAAGCATCAACGTATGTGCTCTTCAGTTTGAAAAAATTCCGATACTGAAGTATCAACCCAGGCAAAGGATGAATAGAAGACAACTTTTCTAAAACACTTCCATCGGTAGAAATGCCTGTCTTCGTACGTTTTATTCCCTTCGTTGGAATTCCAAGCCGTTCAAAAAGAATTTCTGCCAGTTGTTTCGGTGAATTGAGATTAAACACCGTCCCTGCGACTTCAAAAATATTTTTACGCAGAGCCTGAAGAGAAACCTCCATTTGCTCAGACATTTTTCCCAGGAGTTGAGTATCAATTTTAACGCCGCGCAACTCCATGCGTGCCAGAACAGGGATAAGCGGCACCTCAAGTTCCTCAAATACCTTGGTAAGCCCTTGTTGCTCCAAAAGGGTCTTAAGTTCATGTCGCAATAGCCAGACATAGTGAGCGTCCTGACAGGCGTAGCGCGTAGCGCGATCTATTGCCACCTGCGCAAACCCCTGGCATTCCCCAAGCACATCCTCGTATTCAATCGTATCAAGGTTGAGATATTGCCGGGCCAAAACGGTCAAATTAAAGGAACTCTGGTCAGGCCGCAAAACATAAGCCGCAACCATTGAATCAAAGGCAATTCCGTTAACTGCTGCTCCGTTCGAGGCCAGAACCTCCATATCATATTTAATATTCTGTCCGTACTTCCTGACCATCGGATTGCGCAGGTGCTTCCCGCAAGCCTCAAGAAAGCGGGCAAGCGAAACCTGATCTGTTTGACCTTCGTGAGCCAACGGGATGTAGAAAGCCTCAGAATCCGACCAACAGAGGGCAACACCCACGATACGAGCTTCTAACGTATCAAGAGAAGTAGTTTCCAAATCGAGAGAAAACTCTGCCGTGGCCAAAAAAGAGGGCAGCCACGCATCAAAAGTGGATGCGCGAACAGTTGTATACGAGGCTCCCATCGGGATTTCTGTCTCCTCGCCGGAAGCTCCTGCCTCCCGACCTCCTGCCTCAAACTCCTCCAATAGGGAGCCAAACTCAAAGCGTTCAATCAGTGAGCGCAATAATTCGTGACGAGGGGCCGCTACTCTTAATGCCGTACACAAGTCAGGACCGCCAAGCATCCGACTCTCCACCTCTTCTCCACAGAAATTAACTAGTACCGGCGCATTAGTTACAATGGTCACCAGCTTATGGCTAAGACGTATCTTTTCGGGATTTAATTCAATCTGATCACAAATTTTCTTTCTATTTCGGATAGTTGAATCACCCTTTAGTTTTTCAAGCGAGTTCAGCAAGTTGTCTAACGACCCGTACCCTTCAACCAATTGCGCGGCCGTTTTAGGACCTACCCCATCAATTCCCGGAACATTGTCGGAAGAGTCTCCCATTAGGGCCAGGAGCTCTATGACCTGCTCGGGCCATACGCCCCATTTTTCTTTGACCTCCGCCCGACCAAAACGCTGGTCATTCATAGTGTCCCAGATGGTTACGTGATCGCCCACCAGCTGCATCAGATCCTTATCACCACTCACTATAACCACATGCTGACCGGCATCGACCAATTGCGTGGCAAGCGTCCCGATAATGTCATCGGCCTCATATCCAGCTTGCTCTATAACAGCGAGGCCAAGGGCGCGAGTAATGTCTCGAAAATAGGGCATTTGCTGGCTGAGCTCAACGGGACACTCTGCTCGGTTAGCCTTATATTCAGGGTAAAGCTCCAGCCTAAATGTTTCGCGACCGGCATCGAAAATAACGGCAATGTACTGGGGATGAACATCCTGCAAGAGTTTTTTGAGCATACGGGTAAAGGCGAAAAGCGCGTTTGTAGGAAAACCAGATTTCGTAGACAGGTGTTGGACAGCGTAAAAGGCTCGAAAAATGTAGCCCGAGCCATCTACCAAATAGACCGGTTGGTCAGTACGCTCTACAATTCCTTGAACACTGGGTACAGTTGCCACCTATGTACGCTACCGCGAAAGAATGCACATGGGAATAACGACGGGCTGACTAATCAGATACCAGGTGTCTATTGTCCTCTACCATAGTCCTAGAAAATTGCGCTAAGGAATTGGGTCAAAGAGTTCTGACGCAATTCCCTAAGACACTATGACGCCACACCCGTGCACTCGGAGACGGGGATATACATCAGTTCCCCGGTATTTCATCGTATGGTCAGGCCCCTATGGCATGGTTGGTAGATTTATCCCCAAGCGCCTATTCAAGGCCTCTCTGAGGCGCTTTTGAACCTCGGTGGGTATTTTTCTCTCCCTGAGTTCAGAAGCCAACTCCATGGTAAGCTTATACGTGCGGTGCACTTCATCGCAGTGTTCACACTTCCAAAAGTGCCCGTCAAACCTACCCTTTAAGGTTGCACCCATGTCGTCCTCGACGTATTCGTCCAAATGGGCAACTACGTCATCACATTCTATGGTAGATTTTTCCAAAATTCTCATCTGGGTATCGCTGTAGTTCTTCTTCATGTCGGTAAAAGCTCCTCAAGCCTCCGTTCAATTCAAGGGGGGCACTGACAACTAAACCTTAACCCCCCTTTCACTAAGAACCAAAACCGGTTTTGACTTCCGGCATAGAACCAATCGCTACCTCTAAGGGTATTTGATTCACTCGCGGCTTGAGCGGTGCAAGTTTGTTACAATTTCGATGCAAATTTATTACAGCCACAAGTGGCCGACCTTGGCCATAAAATAAAGGCTGTATGTTCAATGCGTTAGACAGAAAGACCTCGTTCTAGAGTTAGGCAACAAATTTGTAGCCAACTCCATGGACGGTCAAAATATGTTTAGGCGATTCAACATCCCGCTCAATTTTCTGCCGGAGGCGCGCTATATGGTTATCGACCGTTCGGGTGGTAGGATAGGAATTATATCCCCAAACCTCGTCTAAGAGCTCATCCCGCGTTACAACAGACCCCCTTTTTGCAACCAAGTATCGAAGCAACCGGTACTCTCTCGCCGATAACTCCAAAGGCACTTGGTTACGCTCCGCCTTATATGCTTTAAAATCAATCTGCAAATCATCAAAGGTGACTTGATCAACCTCATTAGTTACCTGAGTCCTTCGAAGAAGGGCTTTTACCCTAGCGATCAGCTCGCGCATCCCGAAGGGCTTCGCCAGATAGTCGTCGGCCCCAAGTTCCAACCCCAAAACTTTATCAACTTCAGCACTGCGGGCAGTCAGCAAAATTAATGGGGTTG
>CAZPBV010000197.1:0-6805 GCA_964584675.1 uncultured Bdellovibrionales bacterium | reverse complement strand
CCGGCAACCCCTGAAGCTTTTCCGCCACGAGGACTTGATCTGCCGGTTCAATCGGATTGCCCAGTATATGCTCGATAGCCTCATGCCCCTGATTCATTGCCTGCTTAATGAGGGGATAACCAATAAGAGCGCCAACAATGTAGAGACCTTTCACATTTGACTCGTAGCGCCCGTCAACTACCGGGGGCGTATTGGGATCAGCGTTCGGAAATTGGATGCCGCAGCTCTCTACAAACTTGCGAGGAACAATACAGCCAAGCCGCGCAATAAGATGCTGGCAAGGAACCGCTACCTCACCCTCCGGGGTCGCGATATAGGTTACATCTGGATCAACGCGCGCTATGGTCGAATCATAGTAGCATTTTATTTTTCCCGAGCTCATTGCCTGCTGAATGAGCGCCGCGTTAGCGTCCTTGGCGCGAGCGAATTCACGGCCGCGATTGAGCAAAGAAACGCGATTTGCATCACATAAGGCGAGCGCATTCTCAATGGCGGCGTCCCCGGCACCCACCACAATAATATCTTTGCCGGCAAAGGCATCGGGATCGGCCAGGGTATAAGCAATATGGGGCAAGTCGCCCCCGGGACTTTCAATTTTCCGGGGACTTCCTTGAACGCCAATAGCTAAAACAACGAATCTGGCTACTATCTTTTCACCCGCCTGGTGCTCAATTTCAAATTCATTTCCAATCTTCTTTATGGAGGTGACTTCCGACTTGAGCACTTGTATGTGACATTCCCCGACCGCCTTATTCCATGTTGAAAGTATTGCTTCACGACTTCCCGCGTCGAACCCCACAAAGGACCTGAGCGGCAGCTTGCCAGGCTCTGCCATAACATGCTTGCGCAACTGGTAGTCATATACCGTGTTACCTACTTCGGACTTTTCAAACAGAATATGAGAGAGTTTATGATGTGCTGCATTGGCAGCGGCAGCGAGACCCCCAGGACCAGCCCCTATCACCGCAACGTCAATTTTTTGTTTCATAAAAGGTTAAATCTGATGCGCCAACTTCGAGCCTCAACCAACTTCAACCGCACCTACTCTCATCTGCCGGTCCTCACGCCCAACCCCGCACGCTGCTACAGAATTTCTTATTGTAAATTTTTTTCCTCGACTATAGACTCCCCCAGAAAGCCAGGCAACAAGTATATGCTGGCCGCTAATGAGAATGCCGGGTTCTGTCGGACATTTTCAACGCCCTCCAGTATGATCGAGGTACTTTCCGTAATTATTTTTTAGGGCAAATATTTTCATTAGATGCACTCTCGATAACGCCGATGTCATTACAAACACTTGACCACTTTTGGAAATGGTAAGATGGAAGCTCATTATTTCCTATCCGGGTTTCGATTTTTTTCAGCCTTTCACCCGGTATGGAAGCGCGGAGCATTCTACGCGTTACCGATACTTGCAGCCGGTATTGTAAGCGCTGCAACGGCGCAAGAACCCGCCTCACACAACCGCCCAGAAGGTCAAGAAAAGAACGCTTACCATTACATGGGAACCGCGACCTGCGCCTCCTCAAACTGCCATGGAAGCGCCGCACCGCGGAATTCATCTCACATTCTTCAAAATGAATATATCACCTGGCAAAAACACGATCGTCACTCTCTATCCTATACGGTTCTCGAAGGTGACGACTCAAAGCGCATCGCACGCCATCTTGGGATTGAAGCGCCTGAGAAGGAGCCGCTGTGTTTACAATGCCATGCTACCTATGCTCCTTCCGCCCAACTATACGGAGAAAAGTTTCGAATCGAGGACGGTGTTAGTTGCGAATCCTGCCATGGTGCCGCCGAGGGGTGGCTTAAAGAGCACACCGAGACCGGCGCTAACTATCAAGATAGTGTAAAACGAGGGATGAAAGACATCGTTGATCCGGTCGTTCGAACCCAGCTGTGCGCCAGTTGTCACTTTGGAACGGATGAAAAGGCGGTAGATCATCGCCTCATCGGCGCCGGGCATCCGCGCTTGGCTTTTGAATTGGATACGTTTAGTCAAATTCAACCGCGACACTGGCTTGTTGATGATGATTACGTTAAACGCAAGGCCGCCTACAACTCAGCCCGTGCCTGGCTCATTGGCCAAGCAATCCTGGCCAATGAATTTCTTGAGAAACTGCTGTCGCAGAAACGTTCGCACAACGGCATCATGCCGGAGCTTTCGCTCATGTACTGTTACTCCTGCCACCATTCTCTTTCCGATCTCCAATGGAAAAAGCGCGAGTATAGCGGCGCGCCGGGAGAATTAAGACTGAACATTGCCCACCTTATAGTAGTTGCGGAGACGCTTAAATCACTCGACGCTGCGCTTGCCGAAAGAATAGGATCTGACATTAAAAACCTTCACCATAACTACGGTAGAGCGGACGTAAGCGCTCAGGCGAAACAAATCCAGGCACTACTCAATACCAAAGTGTTGCCAAGGTTCAAAAACGCTTCGCTCGACCAACAAGACCTTGATAGCTTGCTGAAGAACCTTCTTGAATATGCCACGCACGTTGCACACCCCCAGTATGAGGTTGCAGAGCAACTCGCCATGGGGGTTTCCAGCATAGTGGCGGCCGTGGACCCAGATGGGAAGCTATACCAACTCCAAATTGATAATCTCTATAAGACTTTAAGAACACCAGAAAATTTTTTACCTGAAGAATTCATTGCCGCAGCCCGGGAATTTACTGATCGCATCGTGCGGTAAGCTCCTGCTTAGCCCGGACTTCTCCCCAGCCGAAGTCCAGGCTAAGCTTCTTTCAGGGCGGACAGGCGTTGCTTAAGCTCCTCCAGATTCTGCTGCTTTTTTCCATCCCGCAGAGCCTGGGCCGCGGGTGTATACCACCGATGAGCCTGCATGAGCAGCAACACTTTCTTGAGGCTCGCTCTATTCTTGGGCGCACCGATTTCTTGACGAACCAATTCTGCTTTCTCAAAGAAGTCGTCCCGACCGAAATTGCTCAAATCGGCATCCAGGAGATACCCGGAGATTTCTTGTGATGGAATCTGCGCAAAGCCACGCGTCTGTGGCCTCAGTTCGGTATCTTCAATCATCCTAGCTACGAGCGATACTTCATCATCCGAGTATCCATGCCTTACCATGGCCTCGCGAGCCATTCTCGCTCCAATGCGCTCATTGTCCCTCGGTTGGTGTAAAAATCCGGCATCGTGATAAGCGGCCGCAATCGCTACGAGCTCGCATTCGCGCATCGCTCTGTGATCATAGGATGCAAAGAGAAGAGACTCATGAAAGACGTCAAGCGTATGACTGAAGGTATGGTAATATAAATTTTTCGATAGTCCCCGCTCCAAGATATGAAAAATCTCATCCACAACCGGCAACTGACGGCAATGTGATTCGAGACGCTCCAGCGTCAGCCTATTCTCCTCGCTACCGGACATCGACGCTCAGTCCGCTCCGCTCCTTGAGCCAGCTTTCATACTTAAGAGCAAACTCCTTAACTTGGGAGGAATGTTTTGTCTTCAACATTTTCCATTCAATCTCAGTTGTGCGCTCTGCCGCCTCGTACTGGGCGCGCAATTGGCTAATCTTTGCCTCCATTCCCGAAGCTCCTTCAAGTCGCAACAGGCGAGCATCAGCAAGCTTACTAAAAGCCCCGAGCATTTCCCGAACCTGAAGAGAATAAATGTGGAGATCGGTTGAAAACAAGTGCCGCTCATGGGCCAACAGCTGCTGCTCCTTAAGCTCGTCTTTCAAGTTAATAAGTTCATATAAAGCAAACGACTGAGCCCCAATAAGAATACCAAAAATAATGATGACTGCTGCCTTCATAGTGATTGAAAAACCGACCAATCAGTAAATAGAAATCTAGTCATTCCCCTCCCCTCCGGTTAACATCTTCTTACCGTCGCCGCTATCCGGGATCTATGTTGCGTAGAGTAACGCCGTCTCGGCGGAAAGACTCAGTGCGACTACCAGCTTCAATCAAACTATGATTTATAAATTTTACCGCCAAAACTGGTCACCTACCTCTATGGGAGCAGGAGTAATCTATTGATTTTACATCATAAAAATGACTACAAACGCAGTGTTTCGGCAATATACATGCCAAGTCAAAAGCTTTTTCATAAATAGCATCAGAATTTCTCACCGGCTGCCGTTCAACAACATAGGAACTTATTTGCTGAAAATACGTCGATTGCGAGAACGACGCCCTGTTTCGCTAGGACATCAGCAAAAGGCCCTATTGAGACCGCTGGAGCGAAGCGCACATGGCTGATGTGAGGCGAAGACTCGCGCTGGTGGCGCTAGAATCGAAGCTTGGAGCATACGACGAAATGCCAGGAGGGCATTTCGGAGTCAGACACCTAGGCGCGTAGGCCGCACGGAAGGGAGCCTTTCGCAGTGACCGCAGAATTGGCAGATTCGAAATCTTCATCTCGGGGAACAAGCCCGTGCCCTCTGTGCGGTAACGCCTCCAAACGTTCGTATTATCAAAACCACTCTTGGAAGCGCCTCATCTTTAGCGAACACTGGTGCCAGCCGTGTGGGATCAAGTTTCAACGAACTCTGTTATCGGCGATTTTTACGAGTCAGCGCAAATTTCGCACCCGACGATCTCGTCATCTCGAACAAGATCACGAAAAATTATGTTCAACCGAAGTTCACTTACCCCCGGCGGGCACTCGTAATTCTTCGAATTTGACCGTCACAAAAGAAGTCGATTCGCCACATTACCCATTCCACATGGAAATCGGCTTCACCGACAAGAGCATTCGCCTTCAGTTGCACCTCGAGCCGGGTACGATTCTCGCATCGGCCCATAGGGCCTTCCTATCCGCTTGCCGACTTACGGTTCAAACACTCGACAGGACCTCTCATGCTCTACAAGGAAGACCTGAGTCTTCTCAAGATCGCGGCCAGAACCACCGCGGTTCATGAACCAGAAAAACGGTCTGCCCAGACCTCGCACCACAAGGTAAGAAGTTCGGGCGTCAGACCAAGGATGGCGGCGCAAACAGCGCGCTTTGCGCGGTGAGAACCAAGTTTCGCCTCACTAATTTGCCTTGCCGGAAAAGGCTGCTGATCTTACCATAAGCCTCACGAACGGGTACGCAATTTGAGCGCTACGAGCATGAGAAAGCACGGTATTTCAAAAATTGTCTTAAGCGCATGTATCACCGTCCTATCGATTCCAGGCCGATCACTGCATGCCGACAATCACGACATTACCCGCCAAAGCCTTAGGGAGACCGGTATTGAAACAAAGACCGGCGACAGCAGCGAACCTCAATTGAGCGCCGATGGCTCAATCCTCGTATTTTCCTCGGACGCCCGTGACCTCGTGAGTGACGACTACGACTCCCACTCGGATGTCTTTCTTGTCAATCGCGCCACTCCTACTCCGCAACCGATACGAATCTCAACTGATGCGGGCGGAGAGGACAGCAATGGCGACAATGACCAACCATACATCACTCCTGACGGCAAGGTCGTTGTCTTTCGTTCGAGCGCCACAGATATGGTTATTGGCCCGGCGACCCAAGGTACACCGCAGGTGCTCTTGTTCCACCGGCTGGGTACTCCAACACCTCGTGCCACACCCATCGGCACCCCAGGCCCTTTTGCCCTTCTCAGCGTTGATAGTGCGGGCACTCCGGGAAACGCTCCGAGTTTTTCGCCCTGGGCATCCAACGACGGAACCTATGCTGTTTTTGCGTCCCAAGCCACCAATTTGTCGAGCCCCTGCGTCACCGCCTTCCGCTCTCAAATTTTTCTCTTTGATGCTACCCAGAGTAGCGCTCCCGTACGGTGCATCTCTGTCAATGGAGACGGCAACGCCGGAAACGGCAATAGCTACAATCCTCGCATGAGCAAAGATGGCGCGTACATTGTTTTCGAATCAACTGCTAATAATTTGACCAGCATCGATACTTCGACTCTCAAAAATATCTACCTCGTCAATCGTTCCTCCGGGGCTATTACGCTCGTATCCTCGGATAGCGGCGGCGGGGCTGCTGACGGAGACAGCACGAGTCCAGCCATAAACGCCGACGGCACCCACATTGCTTTTGAAACAAAGGCTCTTGATATCGTGCCCGGGTGCCCTTCCGTAAGCGGACGAAGCGCCATCATTCTCTACACCATCGCCGATGGGACCAAGTCGTGCGCTAGCGTTACTGAATCTGGTGTGAACTGCAATGGGAGCAGCATTAATCCTGAGCTCAGCGGCGATGCCAATACAATTTTGATTCAGTCCGATTGCATCAACTTAGTTCAGCCAGAAGCAAAACGCACCCCCGCGTCGGGAATTTACGATCTATACAAGCTGACTCGTTCGACACCGACTGTCACGAGAGAGAATACCACAACGACACAAGCTCAAGTGACCCCTGGGGTTGGACAGGTGGCAGTCAATTCCAGCGGGTCTATAGTGGCATTCGATTCAGCAGCGGCGCTGGCGGAAAATGACACCAATGAGGGTAGCGATATCTACCTAACAAATACAGCGTGCCTTACAGATTCTGATGGAGACGGCACACCGGATTGCAGTGATTTGTGCTACCAAGACGGGTCCAAAATTGCCGCTGGCCAATGTGGCTGCGGTAGAACAGAGACAGATAGCGATGGTGACGGCACGCCGGATTGCATCGATCTGTGTGCATCGGACGCTCAAAAGACCTCGCCCGGAAGTTGCGGGTGCGGGACAAGCGAAATAGATACCGACAACAACTCAACTTCGGACTGCATCGAACCTACGGCTGCCACCAGACCAGACCCTCTAGGAATAAAAAAATTCAGGCTTAAGCAGCGCATTGTTGCCTACTTCCCGATCGCCTATATATCAAA
>CAZPBV010000196.1:0-6834 GCA_964584675.1 uncultured Bdellovibrionales bacterium | reverse complement strand
ATCGAGGTTCGATTCGGCTGACGACCCCGATGTTATATGCGATCGGGTTTGTGTTCCTCTTCATGGTGGCCGGGACAACAGGGATATATCTGGCAACAGTGGCAGTCGACGTCTTTTATCACGACACTTACTTTGTCGTGGCGCACTTTCATTACACTATTCAGGGCGGTGCTGTGATCGGGCTTATGGCCGCCTTGCATTTTTGGTTCCCCAAGATGTCCGGTAAAATGTATAATGAGACAATTGGCAAGATTGCCTGGATATTTGTTTTTGTTGGATTTAATCTGACTTTTCTTCCGCAGTTCGGTCTTGGCATGCTGGGAATGCCGAGACGATATTATGACTATTTGCCTGAGTTTCAGACGCTGCATCAGGTTTCAACGGTCGGCGCCTTTCTCAATGGTTTTGGGTATACTTTTGCTCTCCTTAATTTGGCATGGGCTGCGCTCTTTAGTAAGGTAAAAGCTCCCGCAAATCCGTGGGACTCGCTCTCACTTGAGTGGCAAACATCGTCGCCTCCTCCGCATGAGAATTTTATTGAGACACCCGTTGTCACTGACTGGACCTACGGTTACGGAACGGAGCTCAAGGGGGCTCCGGCGCACTGATGAAATCGCTATGAATATAAAGGAAAGGATATTATGAGTTCTCACGCAACAACAGCAGGGGCTCCGCCGCATGTGCATCACATGGATCCTCCGACAGCCTATCAAGCTGCCAAGCTCGGCATGTGGCTGTTTTTGGCAACGGAAATCCTGTTATTTGGAGGGCTCTTTACGGCCTATGCCCTCTACCACTGGTGGTACTTTGATGAATTCCATCATGCCAGCAAGCACCTGGACTGGCGTCTCGGCGGCCTCAATACGCTGGTGCTTATCGCAAGCAGTTTGACGGCGGCCTTAGCGGTTGATGCGGCCCAAAATAATAATAATAAAAAAATTGTTCAATACTTTGGGTTCTCCATTTTGTGCGGCGCTATTTTTATGGTGATAAAAACCATCGAATATACTGGCAAGGCTGCCCACGGGTTGTTTCCCGGAACCTCCCACGATGGCATCGCTTTTGGCAGCCCGGAATTTTCTCACGAATATAAAATGTTCTACGGGTTATACTACTGCATGACAGGATTGCATGCGCTGCATGTTCTCATTGGCATGGGACTGCTGCTTTGGGGGCTGCTCCTTGCGCGAAAGAACCGGTTCTCGTCGTCTTATTACACCCCGGTTGAGTTAGGCGCTTTATATTGGCATTTGGTCGATTTGATTTGGATCTACCTTTTCCCATTGTTGTATTTGGTCGGTTAGGCTGAGCGATAGAACTTTTTTGACGGAATGACTATGTCACATCACCATAACGAACACGCGTACGAAAAAATTCCTACCCAAGATCACTCAGATGAACTTGGCCATGTGCAGCCTATCGGGGTGTACTGGAAGGTCTTTGCGGCACTCGTTATTTTAACCATCATTACAGTGGCCGTGGCTCAGGTGAATCTTGGGGCCATGAATATGGTTGTGGCCATGGTAGTTGCTTCTATTAAGGCCATGTTGGTGGCGCTGTTTTTTATGCACTTAAAGTATGAAAAGTATACCACATGGCTTTATGCCGCCTTTCCCCTGATTTTGCTTGCCATACTGATTGGACTTCTCTTTATTGATAACCCCTATCGCGCTCATCCAAATCCGGTTGAGGTCGTGGATACGTTGAAAGCGGCCAAATAGGATTTAATGGCGCACAGTTGGCGCCTGCTATATCCAACGGTGGTGCCGATACCACCGGCATATCCTCTCTACTTCTTTTTCGAAGCTATGTTCAGCCTGAAAGCCAAGAACTCTTTTTGCTTTTTCGCAATTAAAAGCGCGATTCTTAATAAAGAAGTCGGCGCGGCGACGATGTAGGGGCGGCTCAATGCCAAATGGGCGGCAGAGCGCCTCAACAAATGAGCCGGCTAATTGAATCGGCCAAGCCGGAATTTTCCATGGAAGAAGCTTAACCCCAAGACTACTCGCTATCCGTTCAAAGGCGGCTTCAAGCGTAATGGGGCTATTGCCGGCAATAATAAAAATTTCTCCTCGCGCAGACGCCGTTTCAGCAGCAAGGCGAAATGCCCTCGCTAAATCGGTCACTGATATCCAGTGGGTTAGTACTTTGCCGTTACCAATGATAGGTAACTTGCGCCGGGAAATGCCACGAAATAATTTTAAGAAACGAGTATCCCCCGGGCCCCAAATCATAGCCGGGCGAATAACCGCCCCGCCTACTGTTCCGCTTCGGAAATATTCCAGGGCAACTTTTTCGCCCTCCATTTTTGAAACTTGGTAAACATCGGTCGGGGCGTAAGGCTCCTGCTCATCGGCCGGTGGATGCGAAATGTGGCTATGCACACCAATGGTGCTGCAATGAATAACTTGTGCAATGCCTAGCTTTGCGGCCGTACTGAACACCGCGCTGGTGCCTTGTGTATTGACTCGAAAGTATTCGCTGTCCGGGAAACGGGCTTCTCGATAAAGTGCCGCAATGTGAAAAATGATTTCGCACCCGGAAAAAGCGCCCTCGAGTGAATGAGCGTCGGTGATGTCGCCTTCAACGACAGAAATTCTACCGAGCGCCTCAGAGTTCAGAGAAGGTTCCAGCGGGCTCAAGTCAGGAAGGGAAAATGAGTGCCCACCGGGGCGAACCATGGCGCGAACCTGATATCCAGAAAGCGCAAGTTCGCGCGTCACAAAACTGCCAACAAACCCGGCTGCTCCGGTTACCAGTGCGGTCTTCATGCCCCCTTTTCCTTTGATTCAAGATAACTCCAGCGGTGGTATAGCGCCTCAACATCCGACCGCGCCTGGTTCACCTCCGCCCACTGTTCGGTCAAGCGGGTGTGGTTAGCAGCAATTTCCGGATCATGCAAGTGACTCTCCAAATTCTTAAGCCGTGACTCAGCACGTTCAATTTTTTTCTCGATTTCCTTAAGCTCGAGCCGTTCCCCATAGGTAAGAGATTTTTTCTGAGCACTTGGAGTACCCCGGGATGTCAGATCGTTTGCACTCCTGCCGCTCGCAGCCGGATTACCGGAAGTACTGCGGGAGGCGCGGGCTGCCGCATACTGAGAATATTCCTCAAACCGCAAAACAGCGCCATCGAGAATACCGAGAAGTGACGTGCACACTCGGTCCAAAAAATATCGGTCGTGGCTAATGAGCGCAACGGCTCCGTTAAATTCTTGCAGGGCCTCCTCGAGCACTTCTAAAGTTGAGATATCAAGGTCGTTAGTAGGCTCGTCAAGCAGCAGAACATCGGCCGGCTCACGCATGAGATGTGCCAGCGTAGCGCGGGCCAGTTCTCCTCCCGAAAGTGCGGAGATCCTCTTGCCTAGGTGCTCGGGCTTAAAGAGGAAACGTTTTGCCCACGAGGTGACATGAATAAGCTTCCCGTTAAAGGACACGCTGTCACCATCAGGGCATAGAGCTTGACGCAAGGTGACGTCAGGGTGGAGCGTTCGACGATGTTGGTCAAAGTAAACAAACCGACATCCCAGTGCGGGCACAACTTTCCCGGCGCTGGGCTGAACCACATCGTTCAAAATTTTTATAAGAGAACTTTTACCGCTCCCATTGGGACCGACAATACCAATGCGCACACCTGGCGAAAGCGTAAACGAGCAATTTTTGAAAAGAGATCGATTCCCAAACGCCATTCCCAAATCATGAACCCGTACTAAATCATGACTTTTGCGGTCGGAACGCGCAAAGTCAAAGCCGGCACGCTCCTCAGGGCCTCGATAATCACTGACCTCACTTATGAGCTGTTCAGCACTGCGTACCCTGCTCTTTGACTTCGTCCTCTGCGCCGAAGGGGTTCTCCTCAGCCAGGCGAGCTCGCGCCGGGCTCGATTGGCCATGCTGGCATAGGTCTGCTCACGGACGCTCAGGTGGTGGGCGCGTTTCTCAAGAAATTCGCTATAATGTCCTTGCACTTCAAAATATCCGCGCGGATACCATGACGCAATTTCAACTACGCGCTGCGCATGATTCTCAATCAAATAGCGGTCGTGAGTAATGAAGACCAGGGCCGCAGTGGAAATCTTGAACAAGGACTCAAGCCATTCAATGCCATCGATATCCAAGTGATTGGTAGGCTCATCTAACAGCAGAACATCAGACTGCATTGCAAACCCAACGGCAAGTTGCAAGCGCTTCTGTTGGCCACCGGAAAGCGTTCCGACCTTGGTGTGGGGTTCTGCGTCGGGCAGAGCTCTCAGCCAGCGTGACATTCGAATAGTTTGTTCTACTTCGTCGCACTTACTCAGGGCGGCCGAGAAGATCTCAGCAACTGTCTGGTCCGGCTGGTAGGGCGACTGCTGTGCTACATAGGACACCGCTAGGTCTCGCCGCCATACAACGTCACCTTGATCCGGCTCGTCAAGTTTTGCAATGATTCTAAGCAGGGTCGACTTTCCAGATCCATTGGCGCCAATAAGCGCAACACGGTCGCCTTCGTCTACTGCAATGCTGACATCGTCAAACAGCGGCAAAAAACCAAAGCTTTTATGTATATGGTGGACCCCAAGAAGACTTGTCATTTTTTCGGCCAGTATAATGCTATCCCTCAGTGTTGTCTCTCTCGGGGGAACCTTCGGGCAGGATCAATGTCCTTTTGCATATGTCAGATCGTGTAGAAAAAGTTGCAAGCTGAAAGCTCTTTTTAGCCTAGCGATGTTAACTAGTTAGGTCTGATTTTTGGCTGGATTGCGCAGAGCCTTAATTCGGGTGTCGATGCTTAGAGAGGGAGGCTATCTATGCGCAATCTTGGAATATGGATACTCTGGGCGTTTCTCTTTTTGGCGCTTACGCCTTGGGCCCAGGCGCAATCAGGGCCGATTCGGATTACTAAGGTTGCTCTCTATGATCTAAGTTATTCCTCATCCGCTCAACTGGCCCTGGATACTACCCGCGGCACTTGTGGCCGGCTAGATCAAAATGGAGATGGAGATACTTTCGATGAGGGCGATTTTGTACTGGAAGAGTTTAGTGACGATCTCGTCGGCGTCACCATTGCCAATGACTCGGTATATACCCTGCGAGTCGAAAAAATGAGTTATCGCATCCCCCGGGTGGCGGGCAAGAAATATCGCTCCATTGCCCTTGCTCCTTCCAGCGCCCATGAAATTGCGGCGGGTGAAGAAAAAGAGGTGCTATTTTTATTTACCAAGACTCAAGATGACGGCACGAAGCAATTTATTCGATCATCATCTTCGATTCCCGATGATTTGGGCTTTCGCTCCGTATTCTTCGAGGTCAGAGGCCGGGTGGCGAGTAATTCTCTCGTGCGCCTCAGCGGCCGTTCAGGCATGAGCTTTGGAGATGTCGACCACTGTGGCGGATAGTACACAGTGGCCGATCGTTACAGTGGCGGATCATAGAGGCGAATAGCAGGCTATGCCTCGTACTTAAATGGGTAGGTATAGTCAAAGGTTATGCCAGCCTCTCCGTTCCTCCGGCGGCTTATAACGATTTTATCGCCATCGGCTAACTTTGAACCTTTTGGCAACTGGCAATTGAGTGCACGCAAATTTTCTTTGCAGCTCAGGGCTGATTTGGCGCCCTTATGGGGAATGTAGGAGACTAGGACGCTAGTATCTTTCAGGTCTACCTCTCCCCATGATTCATCAATAATGTATATGGTTATTTCTGAATCGTTTCGCACGAGCAATTCGGCGTTCATTTTTACGGCTGTTCCAGGATGCTTGGGATCGGCAGTGCCAGCTCTCACATAGCCGGCGTGAGGTCCGTGGTTTTCTTGGGCACCGGCGTTCAATGTGATGGTTCCAAAAAGGAATAGGAGAGTAATGTATATACCGGCCGCCAATGACAATGACTGGTTTAGATGTTCAAAATCTGATCGAGTTTGTGGGTTCCTGCAATCAGTGTAACCTCGCCCTTCGCTGCCGCCTTCGAACATTTTTAATGTCTTTTGGTATAAAAAAAATCTCATGCAAATCCTTGAAGCTTAGTATGAATAACTCTTCACCTTATACGACACCTCCTTTTCGGAGAGAAGAGGCAGAGTGTTAAGAGCTCGTAGGTTTCCGTCAAGACTTTCTATTGAACTTACATTTAGGTACAGCACCTCACTGCTACGTTCCAAAACACCATACGCTCGGATGCTGGCGCTTGAAATAATAGTGCGTTGATAACGCTCAAAAACCGCCGGGCGCACGATGAGATTAATAATACCGGTCTCATCCTCAAGGGTAAGAAAAACCACCCCTCGCGCAGTTCCCGGGCGCTGGCGGACAATGACGATACCGGCCACCGGTGTCACGCAGGGCGCCCTGACCTTTTTTAGTTGCTCGGCTACCTTGACTCCTTGCGCACCAAGTTCAGCCCGCAACAGGGCCATGGGATGGCCCTTCAGAGATAGGCCGGTTGAAGCATAGTCCTGAAAAATCGCCTGAGGGGTGGTGAGGGCAGGAAGGAAACTCATCTGATTGCCCTCCGCAGGCTGGTTATACCGACTATCGAGGGGCATAATCTCTGCGAGCCCCTTTATCGTCCATAACGCTTCCCGCGGCGAAAGGTTCATGGATTGAAAAGCGTCAGCGCGAGCCAATGCCTCAAGAGCAACCTTGCGCAATTTTGTTGCCGCGGCGGCATGCCATAATGAATTAATTGATGTAAAAGGGTCTCTCTCGTTGCGTAGCAAGCAAAGTGCTTGCGCCTGCTCTTCCATCAACCCCCTTACAAGGCGCAGGCCAAGCCGCAGACAACGAGGTCCTGCGACCTGAGTGTCCCAGGCGCTTTCGTTTATATCAATTGGTAAAACGCCTACCCCGTGTTGAGT
>CAZPBV010000195.1:6361-6877 GCA_964584675.1 uncultured Bdellovibrionales bacterium | reverse complement strand
CCTGGTAGCGAAAAAATTGTTCGTTTCGCTTTTGACTTTGCCCGACAGAATAGGCGCAAGAAGGTCACTTGTTTCACCAAAGACAATATCATGAAATTCACCGATGGATTATTTCACAAGGTGTTCGATCGTATTGCGGCGGAGTATGCTGATATTGAGAACGAGCACTGGATAGTGGATATAGGCGCTGCCAAGTTAGCGGATACTCCGGAGAGTTTTGATGTGGTCGTCATGCCGAATCTTTATGGAGATATTCTGTCTGACGTGGCTGCTCAAATTGCCGGCTCGGTGGGATTGGCCGGATCGTCGAATATCGGCGCGCATGGCGCCATGTTTGAGGCAATTCATGGTTCTGCCCCTCGCCGCGCTGGACAGAATTTGGCTAATCCATCGGGCCTGTTGTTAGGAAGCGTCATGATGCTTGTGCATATTGGTCAGGCGGAAGTGGCGGCCCGTGTGCATAATGCTTGGCTCAAGACCATAGAAGATGGTGCGCATACTTATGACATATACTCC
>CAZPBV010000195.1:4279-6351 GCA_964584675.1 uncultured Bdellovibrionales bacterium | reverse complement strand
ACGAAGGAATTCGCTGCTGCCGTTGTAAGTAGGCTCGGAAAGGAGCCTGAGAAGCTTAAGAGAGTGTCTTATCAATCGGGGGCTGGAATAGATGTTCGCAACTATTACAAGACCCCGATTGCTCCCGCTAAGCGGGAACTTCAAGGTGTGGATGTGTTTATTCACTGGCCTTCGCGTGACACAGAGAAACTTGCTTCAATCCTATCCGGGGCTAATAGTGAGAAGCTCAGGTTTTCTCTTATGACCAACCGTGGGTTGAAGGTTTGGCCGGATGGTTTGACCGAGACTTTTCGAACAGATCAAAACTGTTGCCGGTTCACTGCCACTAAGAAAATTGAAACAAAGGACATTGTCTCCCTTTTGGATCGCATAGTGTCTCTCGGTTGTGAAATGGTGAAAGCAGAAACTTTATATGACTACGATGGTGTACCGGGATATTCTAAAGGACAAGGTGAATGAGTAAGCCGATTGTTGGCATTATTATGGGGTCCCAGTCAGACTGGGAAACCATGATAGAATCGGCGAGCACGCTGAACATGCTCGGGGTACCCTATGAAGTGCGAGTTGTTTCGGCGCATAGGACTCCTGATTTACTTTTTGAGTACGCAGAGACGGCAGAAAAACGGGGAATACGCATCATTATTGCGGGTGCGGGTGGCGCGGCGCACTTGCCCGGAATGGCCGCGGCCAAGACTCATTTGCCGATTATTGGTGTTCCGGTGGAATCCAAGGTGCTTCGAGGAGTGGATTCATTACTTTCGATTGTCCAAATGCCAGGAGGCGTACCTGTGGCAACGGTCGCCATAGGCAAGGCCGGCGCCAAAAACGCTGCTTTGCTGGCCGCCTCAATTTTGTCCCTTGAAAGTCCCTGGGTTAGAAAGGCTCTCATTGATTTTAGAGATGCTCAGACTGCAAATATTCGGGCCATTGGAGATCCGCGCGTCAAGTCCAAGAAAAATATTTCTAATGTCTTTATGAGGAGAAGCCCCCAAGGAGGAGTTTCTCGCTCTCGTCGCTCAGCACGACGAAAGAAAGGTCGATAACATTATTATGACAAGCGGTGCGGCTGGTCGCATTGGAGTACTCGGGGCCGGCCAACTTGGAAGGATGTTGGCTGTTGCCGGCGTTCCGCTTGGGTATCAATTCACTTTTTTTGATAGTGTGCAAAGAGCTAGCGCGCAGGAACTAGGAAAGTACATTCAGGCTGCGTTTGATGATAGCGCTTCCTTGGAGAAATTTGGAAATCAAATAGATGTAGCGACATATGAATTCGAGAATGTGCCAATCAATGCGGCGCAAAAGGTCGCCGAAAGAGTTTCTCTTTACCCTTCGGTAGGGGCGCTTCTTGTTGCTCAGCATCGTGTGTCGGAAAAGAATTTTTTTCGTTCGCTAGGTATAGAAACAGTCAAGTTTGAGCGAGTCCCGCCGGGGCGTAGAGAGGAGCAGGAGCCCGCTTTACGTGCTGCTTTGCGCGCGATTGGGTTCCCGGCAATTATAAAGACGGCTTGTCAGGGGTATGATGGACGCGGGCAAGCGTTTATTCAGTCCGAGAACGATTTGGACAAAGCCCTTGATGCGGTCCATGGTCAGGAATCGGTCTTGGAGGGATTTGTTCGCTTTGATCGCGAACTTTCACTCATTGCAACAAGGGGCAAGAATGGGCTGATCGTGTTCTATCCGCTGGTTGAAAATGTTCATCGCGCCGGCATACTAAGAATTTCACGCAGTACACATGCTGATAACAATTCTGGCTTACAGAGTATGGCGCATTCATACATCCAGCTTATTATGGACAAGCTCAATTATGTTGGGACCCTGGCGCTTGAAATGTTTCAAGTTGGCGACACCCTGATTGCTAATGAAATGGCCCCTCGGGTACATAATTCGGGGCATTGGACCATTGAAGGCGCTGAAACGAGCCAATTTGAAAACCATATTCGCGCTATTATGGGAATGCCCTTGGGAAGCACCGCTCCTCGAGGCCATAGCCTCATGATAAATCTTGTTGGATTCCTGCCTGATATGTCTTCGATGTTATGTCTGCCTGGAGTCCATTTGCATCAGTACGCTAA
>CAZPBV010000195.1:3072-4269 GCA_964584675.1 uncultured Bdellovibrionales bacterium | reverse complement strand
AAACAGGTATTGCCTCAAAGGAAAGTAGGACATCTTACCATTGTTGCCCAAGAACCGGCCCTGCTTTCCGAGAAATATGGGCTGGTCCAAGACACCCTGCGGAAACAGGGGTATGAGTGATGCCTAAACAGCCGTAGCCCGCCACCCGCCGTCCGATTCCTCGTAGGACGAGTTCATATGCGGCCTGATTCACTATCTTTTACAAAGTTGGTACGTCCTTTTCACGCTGCTGTGACAATTCCGTTCACTATTTGGACACATAATGATGGTCATTAAAATTATGGCGGCATGCGGTTCTGAGACTGCAGACTGCCTCAAATTAAGTCTGTTTGTTTGGTAGGGAGAGGTGACATGAAGCAGAAGAGAATACCGGATACTGTGTTGGTGGATAAGCTTAAGGCTGGCAATATGGAGGCCTTTGAAGAGCTCATTTCGCGCTATGAGTCAAAGGTGTTTAACTTGGCAATGCGGTTTACACGGAATCCAGAGGATGCCGAGGAAGTTCTGCAAGATGTCTTTTCAACCATTTATTCGAAAATAGAAGGCTTTCGCGGACAGTCGGCATTTTCCAGTTGGATGTATCGTATCATAGTGAACGCCGCCTTCATGAAGCTCCGCAAACGCAAGCAGCAGGCGACGGTATCACTTGAAGATCTAACACCAGCGGTAAAGCAGTTTTGCATTGAGCGGGAATCTTTGCTTGCCAACCGTTCTGATAATATCACCATCAATCGTGAGTTGAGAGACAAGCTGGAGGATGCCATTGGCAGACTCCCCGACCAGTATCGAGCGGTTTTTATTTTGCGAGATGTTGATGGATTGTCGAATCAGGAAGTAAGTGAGATTCTTGAACTGTCGATTCCTGCAGTCAAGTCTCGCCTTCATCGATCGCGGCTCATGCTTCGAAAGAAGCTTCAGCGCTACTATCTTGATTTCACCGGGCTTAAGAAATTACCTCTCATGCCGGCTGATGAGGCGGTCAATGTGTAGGCCCTGGTTGCAGAGCGAGTATTCAATATTATTCTATTTTGAGATATCTAATATTTCGGTTTTACCATGATAAGACGCGGTCTTATTGGCATCGGCGCCTTTCAGTTGCTCGATTAAGTCCGCCATGCGTTTTGCATCGCTCTTTATTGCCTGAAGCGCTTTCTGATAGCGATCGTCTTGAGGGGGCAACTTCTCTAAGAGATGGCA
>CAZPBV010000195.1:0-3062 GCA_964584675.1 uncultured Bdellovibrionales bacterium | reverse complement strand
TGGCGTTCTTGCCTAATGAGTTGATCTTGAACTTTGACAAGCTCTTCGTTTTTCTCTTGGAGCTTGATATTTAGATCCCGCACACGCAGCAAGGCTTTGAGTCGAGCCTGCAGTTCTTCAAGATGAAACGGCTTGGTAAGATAGTCATCAACACCATCGGAGAATGCTTCCACCTTGTCCTGCAAACCATCGCACGCAGTCAAAAGAATGACTGGTACATGGATTCCGCGGGAATCTCGCTTGATTTTTTGGCAGACTTCAGTACCCGACATTCCTGGCATCATGCGGTCCAGTATTGCCAAATCAGGATCAAAATCCTGAAACAGAGACCAGGCGCTGTTGCCGTCAGAGGCCTCGGCACACTCATATCCAAGGGCCTCAACTCCTAACTTTACTATGGCGCGCGCGTCTGGATCGTCATCGGCAATAAGAATCTTTGGGCTTGTCATAGATACCTTATATTCTTACCTATTTCTGGGGCATAGCGAAATTGCGAACCTCAAGCCTTTCAGCAAATCAGCCGATCGATAGGTATAGAAAGGGAGTATCATTCTTGTGACTACGTTTGACCAGCTATTTAAGCGCCAGGGGGCTCCTGACATTTCTGATAAGGAGCGTAAAGGGTATTCCATTCTGGTCGTTGAACCGGAAATAAGCACGCGAGCCACGTTACGCCAGGCCTTGCTAAGCCACGGGTATGGCGCGGTATCGGATGCTCCTGACCACCAGCAGGCGTTAGCAAAAATGAGTGACCGCAAATTTACCCATGTAATATTTGAAGCAAAACGCACGAACATGCCGGCATCGGAGTTCTTAACCAAAGTGCTAGAGATGAATGATACAACGATCGCCATTCCCTCATCCTGGGATCCAAATGTGGACGACGTGTTTAATCTGCTTATCATAGGCGCTCGGGGATATATCGTAAAACCTTTTTCCAATGAAGCCCTTGATGAAGGACTGGTCATGGCAACTAAAGGAGAGCCCATATCCGAGTCTATACTATATGCAAGGAATAGAAACGAGGCGCTGGTGTCTTTGATTTTATCCTCCCTTGATAGACTTGCTACGACTCTTCGCCAGGCTGAGCAATTCGAGACCGCCAAACGAGAAGTTGCTCGTCGTGAACTCGGCTTCAAGAGAGCCATTGATATTGGCCGAACTTTTGCGGAAGGTGGCGTCGAAAATCTACTGGAGACGTTGATAGAAGTCTGTGTCGAGCGTGGCTCTGGCCCTGCTTCGCGTCTTGGGCGATTTCGCAAACGTCTTGAAGCTCGCCAAGGCAGGAAAAAAGGTGACGGAATAATTGATGAGTCTGAACAGGAAGCCGATGACGACTCGACGGAGACAGACAAGATAGAAACGCAAGTGCCGACATGAGTGTACTTATTAAAGTTTCCCGGTTTGGTGCCCAAGATCGGCTCTTCTATTTTCGTGAAATTCAGGTAACTCTCGGAGAAACTGAGGCAGGCATTTTAGCAAGCTCTGAAATCAAGTCGCCATATTTTACCTTGGGGATGATGGATGATCGGACGCTTATCCAGATAGAGCGGGACGGTTTATCACTGCAGGGGAGTCCTATCGAAAAGGGGATGAATTGCGCGATTACTTCCGGGATGGTGTTAAAGGGCCACGACTATGTCTTTACCTTTCTCCTGACACAAACAAGTTCAGAGATTCTAGCCCGAATTGACTCGGGATCATTACAAGAATTGACCTCCCATCTCAAAAAAAAAGAACTTCCTCAACTCAAATTTCAGCTGGCTCATTGGATTAAGACGTTTCCTCTGCTTGAGGGGGTCAGCCTCCATGCTGGATCGGACCTGGATGATGCCATATTTCTTGACTGCCCCGGCGTCCAACCCCATCACTTCGTTATTTGCAATCAGGGCGACGTTGTCCATGTGCAGACCCGGGTTGGGGTCTTAAAAAACGCCAATGGTCTTTGTACTCAAAGTGCAATTGTTGAAAGGCCAGGGGACTTGATCTTGGACCCCCCAGGAATAAGGCTTCAATTTGAGTTTCCTCCAACGCCGGGAAGTGCTCCCGAGGTCTCCGAAAACTGATAAACTTTGAGCTTTACTCTTCTTACAACTTAATCGGGACAATGGAGGACAATTCTTCTTGTAGTTCTGGGTCCGTAGCGAACAGGACCACCAGATACTCACGAACTTCTTGCTGCTGAGGCTCCGGAACGTTTAGACGAACAAGCACTCGATCTACTAAAGAATCTATGGCTGCCGAAACACTCTCAAACCGTTGGCTCTCAAGAAAATCAATTTCTTGCTTCCAAAAGGAGGTAATCTCGGCGGACCCCAAGTCTTCGCCTTGAATGGAGAGGGAAGTTTGCGGCCTCTTACCCCTCTTACTCTTAGAGGAGGATGATTGAACGAGTTTAATCTTTCTTTTCACCTGATTCATGGCTCGCCTTGTCGGGTAATATTATCATGTATTAAAGGGTGTGCAACCAGCGCCTGAGCCTTGAGAAGTTCCTGATGTGCCCAGGCGCGGGAGGACGGATCGGCTCGAGTACTATACAGGAAAGCTGCATAGTTGTTGCGAGCGCGAAAATTTTGCGGATCATTCTGAATAGCCGATTTATATACCGCATGAGCCTTGGCTCGAAGTCCTCGGGATTCATACAGGAGCGCCAGGTTTGCGACCGCCTGCTGATAGTTCGGGTCGAGCTCGGTTGCTAATATGAAGAATTTTTCCGCCGTTTGGGCTTGGCCCCTTAGGAAAGCTACGCAACCAAGACCATCAAAGGCCGCCGGAGAACCCGCGATTTCTCGCGCTACTTGGAACGCCGCTTCAGCTTGGTCCAGTTCGCCCGCGCGCAGCAATGCTGATCCCTGATCGATGAGACGCAGGGCTTCACTCTCGTCGTGCACGTTTCCCGGCTGCTTCATAGGAAAGCATCCGCTGAGCAACAGAATGAGGCCCAGGGCGAGCTTTCTGTACTTGTGGCCGATTAAAAAGCCTGAAATTCGATTGGCCGCGTTTATACCTAGCCCGGACTTCTCACCACTGGGTGAGAGGTTCGGGCGTGCGGCCAAGGATGG
>CAZPBV010000194.1:2107-6916 GCA_964584675.1 uncultured Bdellovibrionales bacterium | reverse complement strand
TTTCATCCACACGATTCAAGAACTCGGGACGAAAACTGTTGCGAAGTTCCTGCATCACCGCAGCGCGCGCCGACTCTTTTATCTTGCCGTCAGCTGTAATTCCCTCGAGCAGATGCGGAGAACCTATATTAGAGGTCATTATGATGACCGTGTTTTTGAAATCAACGGTGCGCCCCTGAGAATCAGTCACGCGGCCGTCGTCCAAAATTTGCAATAACACATTGAACACATCGGGATGCGCCTTCTCAATCTCGTCAAACAGCACGACAGAATAGGGCTTGCGGCGCACCGCCTCGGTCAGCTGGCCGCCTTCCTCGTAGCCCACATACCCCGGGGGCGCTCCAATCAGCCTCGAAGTTGAGAATTTTTCCATGTATTCGCTCATATCGATACGAACGATATTATCTTCACTGTCAAAGAGCGTAGCCGCCAAGGTCTTGGCAAGTTCCGTTTTTCCAACTCCCGTTGGCCCAAGAAATATGAACGATCCAATTGGCCGCTTCGGATCCTTGATTCCGGCCCGCGCGCGAATAACGGCATCAGCAACAAACTGAACCGCCTCCTCCTGGCCAACCACACGCTGATGCAAGACCTGGTCAAGCTTCAAGAGCTTTTCCTTTTCACCCTCGACCAAGCGAGTCACCGGGATTCCGGTCCATCGAGACACAATTTCCGCAATTTCTCCCTCGGTCACTTCTTCCTTTAGAAGACGCTCGCCGGTGCCTCCAGTCAGCGCCGATTCGTCGGACTTTAACTGCTTCTCAAGTGTCGGGAGGGTACCGTGCTTCAGTTCCGCGGCACGGTTCAAATCATATTCTCGCTCGGCTCGCTCAATCTCTAAACGAGTCTTCTCGATCCTTTCCCGCAAATCCTGGAGCTTTGAGATGCCTTTCTTTTCATTCTCCCACTGCGCCCGCATCGTTGAGGCCTTGTACTGAAGATCCCCAAGCTCCTTTCTCAAATCTGCCAACCGTTCAAAACTGGCTTCGTCTTTTTCCTTCTTTAGGGCAGCTTCCTCAATCTCAAGCTGCATAATGCGCCGAGTCACCTCGTCCAACTCGGCCGGCATGGAATCAATTTCAGTTCTAATGGTAGCGCAGGCCTCATCCACCAAATCAATTGCCTTATCCGGGAGAAAACGATCGGAAATATAGCGGTTAGAAAGCACTGCCGCCGCCACAAGCGCGCTATCAAGAATGCGCACCCCATGATGCACCTCAAAGCGCTCTTTTACCCCGCGCAAGATTGAAATAGTGTCTTCGACATCGGGTTGATCAACTACCACCGGCTGAAAACGACGCTCCAGAGCAGCGTCTTTTTCGATGTACTTGCGGTATTCGTCAAGAGTGGTGGCGCCGATACAATGCAGCTCTCCCCGCGCGAGCATCGGCTTCAGCATATTGCCGGCGTCAATTGCCCCCTCTGCTTTGCCGGCGCCCACTATCGTATGCAGCTCGTCAATGAAGAGAATGATGCGCCCTTCTGATTTCTTGATCTCTTGCAGAACGGCCTTGAGACGCTCTTCAAACTCCCCGCGATACTTGGCGCCTGCTAATAACGCCCCCATATCGAGAGAAAAAATTGTCTTTTCCCGCAGCCCCTCCGGCACATCTTTTCGCACAATCCGTTGCGCCAGCCCTTCGGCAATCGCGGTTTTGCCGACGCCGGGCTCGCCAATCAACACAGGGTTGTTCTTGGTTTTGCGCGACAATATACGCACCACGCGCCGAATCTCCGCGTCTCGCCCAATAACCGGGTCAAGCTTTCCCTTCTTGGCCTCTTCCACCAGATCACGCCCGTACCGTTCGAGAGCCTCATAGGTAGCTTCAGGATTTTGGCTGACCACGCGCTGATTTCCTCTAACTGCAGTAAGCGTGGCCAGAAAGCGCTCGCGCGTGAGATTAAATGTCTTAAAAATGCCAAGGAGCGCGCTCTTGTCATTAAGCTCAAGCATGGCAAGCACCAGGTGTTCGACAGACACATAGTCATCTTTTAGCCGCTTTGCCTCCTCTTCTGCCCGCACAAGCACCTTATTGAGGCGCTGGGTAAGATAAATCTTACCGGCCTCCGACCCCGGCCCGCTTACCCGCGGCCGACGCTCAAGTTCCTTTTCAACCTCTTCCCGCAAGGCCTGAGCATTAATTTCCATGCGTTCCAACAGCCGTGAAATTAGGCCATCGCTTTGCTCGCACAGAGCTACAAAAACATGTTCGGCATCAACCTCCTGATGCCCAAAGCGCACGGCTTTAAGCTGAGCATCGTGGAGCGCTTCCTGGCATTTTTGAGTTAGTCGATTCATATCCATACCTGCCTTCCTCCAAACTTTATAGGTGTCGCCTCTGCGGGAAATTTTGAAGCCCTCTCATTGTCCTCCAGCATAAGTACGAGGATTAAATGACGAAACCTGCGCCAGCTTCTCAAATAGCTCTTTCTCGGTTCCCGTCACACGCGCAGGAACCATCACCTTAATCTCGGCAAACATATCTCCTCTCTCACCGCCGCTCTTTCGCAGACCCAACCCCTTCAGCCGTAAGCGAGTCCCGCTTTGAGACCCCGGTGGCACTTTTACCTTGACACTTTTATCTACGCCCTGAACCGCTATCTGCGCCCCCAGAGCCGCCTCCCAAGGAGTCACCGCCAGCTCGGTAACCAAATCAAACCCCTGCACCCGAATCCTCCTATGCGGAGCGATAGCTACCTTGAGCATAATGTCGCCCGCCTTTCCGCTTGTTGAAGAGCGGCTCCCTTGACCGGCCAAACGAATCAAGGATCCATCCGTTGTTCCCGCTGGGATGGTGACATCATAACTTCTGACCTTACGTTGCGGCCCTCCGCTCGATCCAATTTCAACCGTCTCCAGTGAAATTGTACGCGAAGCACCACGGTAGACGTCCTCGAGACTTAGCTGAATATCTGCCTGTTGAGCTTCGCGTGGGGAGAAATCGGCACCGGCTGTTTGAGAAAAATGACGCGGGTCAAATCCCTGACCTCCAAAAATCGCTTCGAAGAAGTCACTAAAGTCGCCCCCAAAGCCAGCCGCGCCACTGGCGCCAGACGGCCCGCCAAATTCAAAACGCATTCCTCCCGCACGGCCCTGGCGGGCGAACTGCCCTCCCCCGAATGCCTGAGAACCCCACTCAGGCGGGACACGAAACTCATCACCCTGCTGCCAATTCGCACCGAGCGAGTCATAGCGCTTACGTTTCTCGGCATCACCGAGCACTTCATATGCTTCGTTAATCTCCTTGAACTTGTCTTCAGCTCCCTTGTCCTTACTGACATCAGGATGGTACTTGCGCGCCAGCTTACGAAAAGCCCGCGTAACCTCATCCTGCTTAGCGTCACGCTTGACTCCTAGAACCTCGTAATAGTCCCTAAATTTCATGATTCTCTGGTGAGATCCTCTCAATGCCCTGCCAAGGACATTCAAAATATCTGAACGCCCCCCTTACGCTCTCACCTTGAATAATAACCACGAAAGGTGATTTTTCAATTGCCTGATTTTCAAGCCCGGGCGCCCGGCAAAGCGCTACAACGAGCAGCTATGCCCCGGGCTTGCTCAGCCGCGCTCTGGGCCGCTTCTATCCCTTGCTTGTACTGAAAAAAACCTATTACCCCCGCTTGATCGAAGGCGATCTTAATCTTTCGATTTTTCTTCTTAATCCTACTGCTCAGTTTTGTGTCAAGACCGGCTGAATCGAGAAGCCGTTTAACCACGTTGAAAAGCACCCGCGGACTATCTTTTGTGCGCGGGCCGCCGCCACTCATGAGGAGGGCAGTGCTTAAAAGATCGCTCAGGGCTACCTGGGTGGCCTCGCTCGACACGCTAGCCAGATCATGGGAAAGCACATCTGAGTTCATCTGAGAGGCCTTTGCCAAGAGTGTTTTCGTCACCGCTAACTTCGCTTTGAAAATTTTCCTATTCTTCTTAAAGGACGGGCTGTTCTTCGCGCGACCCTTGCGCGTAATCTTCTTTGCGGCCGATTCCAGCGCTGCTACATATGTTTGGTATCGTGAAATCGTATCGATCATATCGGGAGCTATCACCACGGCTGGCTTTGCACACTGATCGAGCCCGTAAGAGACGGTCAAGGTTGCGCGCAGGTAGCGGGCGACGCGTGATGTTATCACCCCTTCCACCTGGGATCGGTACTGCACTGTGCGGGGGTCTGTCTCCTCCAGGTGAAAGTAAACAATATACTTCCCAACCTGAGACAGAGCCGGTCCATCTATATCAAGGAAGTACCGCCATGAACTGAGAGTATCATCAAAAGTCGCGCGAAAACTAATGGCGTTCACGATAGCTGAGTGGGGAGAGTACGCCCCGCCGGGAGTTACCCAGTCGAGCTTATACGGGCTCTTGTCACGATTGTTGAGCTTGGTAAACCCATAGGGGTCACGCGGAGTAATTTCCACAGA
This sequence comes from uncultured Bdellovibrionales bacterium, assembly GCA_964584675.1. Taxonomy (GTDB): domain Bacteria; phylum Bdellovibrionota_C; class UBA2361; order UBA2361; family JBGSMV01; genus CAZPBV01. Next base: position 2,497 of record CAZPBV010000194.1, on the reverse strand, counting down.
ACGGCTCTGATTGATACCGACTTCAATGACCTGAGAATCTCCTGCAATAGAGAGTCCAAGTCCCATCCCATCTACCACTCGAGCTACGGCATAGGCGGACCGAAAAGCCGGATTAGCATTTACCCCCAAAACCAATTCAGGAACAGTAATCGAGTAAGCACGCACGCGGGTTGCGCCGTCACCGGCGAACTCGGCGTAGTTATCATTCCCCTGTCCGTATTGGATCTTACTATCAATCTGCTGCTCCAAATATACATTTCCGTCCGCAGCCGCGAACGCCTTTTCAGATACGTCTTTTCCCTTAGTCCCAATGTAATACACGTCCTCTGAAGGTGAATCTCCCTGAAAGGTCACTATGTTCTTGAAGGACTCGACGCATGGAATTTTTCC